>JBGOUW010000628.1:0-2758 GCA_041477755.1 Binatia bacterium | reverse complement strand
TTCGATCGCGCGCACCGCCTGCGGAGGCGGATCGCTCGCAGCGATTGGCCCGAACTCTGTAGCGATCTGCGCCGCCAGCTGGCTGGCGTCAAAGTCGCCAACGGCGACCACGATCGCATTGTTGGGAACGTAGTAGGTGTGAAAGTAGTGCGTGAGATCGTCCAGCGTCAGCTGTCGAACGTCCTCCATCCAGCCGATCACAGGCCAGCCGTACGGGTGCGCGGTATAGGCCGCCGCACTGATCGCCTCGAACAGTGCCGAGGTCGGATTGTCTTCGGTTCGCAACCGGCGCTCCTCCATTACCACTTGCCGCTCGGGCGTGAACTGTTCCTCCGCCAGCTTGAGGTGTGCGAGGCGATCCGCTTCCAACTCGTTGACCACGCCAATGCGATCGCTCGCCATCGTCGCGAAGTACGTCGTGTAGTCCTGCGTGGTGAAGGCGTTGGTGTTGCCGCCGTTACGCTGAATGATCTTCGAGTAGTCCTCGGGCGCGACCTTGTCGGTGCCCTTGAACATCATGTGTTCGAGCAAATGCGACAGGCCGGTGCGGCCGAGCGCTTCGTTGCGTGAGCCGACCCGATACCAGATCTGAAACACCGCCACCGGGGCCTTGTGGTCTTCGAGCAACAAAATCTTGAGGCCGTTGGGCAACACCTGCTCACGCACCCGTTCGGCGTACGTCGCCGCGAACGTCCGCGAGGTAAGCGCCGCGCACAGCAGCACACCGAGGAGAAGACTACGTGTCGTTCCATGCATAGGGTCCGAACAGTACCGACGCGGTCTGGGTCGGTCAAGACAAGCCGGCGACACCGCTATCCGAAATATCGTCTTGCGTTGCTCGCGATGTAGCGTGCGGTGCGTCGCGCGAACGCCATAACCGACAGCTGCGGTGGCACCGCGATCGCGGTCGGGAAAATACTGGCATCGGCAACGAACAGCGCGCGAATGTCGTGCGCCTCTCCGAACGGATTGACGACCGAGCGCTTCTGATTGCTGCCCATCCGCATCGATCCCTGCGGGTGCAACGACAGCAGCATGGGATCGTTGGCACGTGCGCTGCGTTCGTCGAGCCCGCGATAGTCACCACGCCGCGTTAGCTCGACCAGATCGGTGAACGGCAGCACGACGCGCTCGGCACCGGCGGCGAAGTAGACATCGGCCAGGCTGTGCAGCCCCTCGATCAACACCGCACGATCGTCGTCGTTCAGTTGATAGCTCACCGCCGGCCGCCCACTGCTATCCAGTTCCACGCTGCCGCTCGATCGGTCGCGCAGCATCACCGCCGCGAGGCTGAGGCGGGGATAGCTCTCCATCAACCCCCGATGATCGGCACCGAACCCCGGCAGCATCGATGCCAGTGCGACCGGGTGCGCGGTGATCGGTGCCAAGAGAAAGCCGCCTTCGGTGGGGTCATGCGGGTTGAGAAATTCGTCCACCACGACGCTCTGCGGAATCCCGCGCCACGCCCCCACCTCATCGGCAAACACTCCAGCAACCACGGCCTGGGGGTGGAGATGGAGGTTTCGCCCGACTTGCTGATTCGCATTGGGCAAGTGACTGCGCAGCCACACCTGCGGTGAGCCCAGCGCACCTGCGGCCAAGACCACAACCTTCGCACGCACGGTCAACCTCGCAGCACCGCCCGCCGTGCGCAGGAACGTGCCGGTCACCCCCGCCGCGCGAGCATTGTCAATCGTGATCGACTCCACCCGACAGTCGGGCACAATGATCGCGCCGCGTTGCGAGGCCCAACGCAGATGCGTGGTGAGCGCATCGGTCTTACGGCCGTACGCACACCCGAGCGCGCAGAACCCGCAGCCAACGCAGTCGACTCGATTGTGGGCGACGCGCAGGTGATGGAACCCGAGCCGCTCGGCTCCCGCTTGGACGACGCGGTTGTTCTTGTTGACCTGCTCCGGCGTCAGTTCAACAACCTGCAGCTCTTGTTCAACCCGCTCGAAGTGCGGGCTCATCTCAAAGGCGCCGACACCGGGGATGGCCAGCGTGTCACGCCACGAGTCGAGAATCGCCCGCGGCGGGCGCGCACACACGCAAAAGCTGGTCACTGTAGAGCCGCCGAGCGTACGGCCCTGCGAGATCAACACCGTCGAGTCGGTCGCAGCGCGTACGCCCGACTCCTGATAGAGGCGCGAGTACATTTCGTCTTCGCGCTGCGAGAAGTCGCGATTGGTATGATAGGCGCCTTCTTCAACCACGACGACGGAGCGGCCCGCGTTGGCCAATTCCCAGGCCACCACCGCACCGCCGGCACCCGAGCCGATGACGCACACGTCCACGGCCAGCTCGACGTCGCGATCGACCGTAGTGGTGTCGAGGATCACGACGGGACTCGCAGGCTCGCCAACGGGGTTGCCGGCTCGTCTTCGAGATACGGGAGCACGTCCTTGTGGCCAAGCCACGGACCGTCGTAGCCAAGCACCGTCCAGGTCGCCGGATCGGGATAGAAACCGGCTGACGCCAGGGCCTTGAGTGCGCGAAAGACCACACGGCGCGCCCCGAGGGTGCTGCGCATCCAACCGTCGAGGTAGCGGTCCTTGTCGGCATCCGAGAGCATGGTGAAGCGCTTGCGCTGCAGATCGAACAGCGTCGTGCCATGCTCGAAGACGCGCAGCATGATGCGCAACTGCTGCTGCACATCGCTGTCCCAGGCGGCGAGCCAGCCGTCGAGACGAGCGGCGACGTCGACCTGATCCGCGCCCGCGCCGATGCCACCGACCACGCCGAGGAGCCGCTCAGC
>JBGOUW010000269.1:0-6956 GCA_041477755.1 Binatia bacterium | reverse complement strand
TCCCCCGCTCCCAGCGGAACACCTTGTAGCCGGGAATTCCACGACGATGCAGCGTCGCACGCACCCAGTCGGGCACCGTGCCGAGGTCCTCCGCGATCGGCACGGCGTCGCCGCTAGCTTCGATGACGGCGCTGAGAAACGCCTCGCCCTGTTGTTGTTGCTCGGGTTCGGCGGCCGGAACGAACCCGCGCGGCCGAGCTGGATCATGCGGGATCGCGTAGCTGCGGAAGAAGCCGATGATGTGGTCGATGCGAAAGAGATCGTAGAGCGTCGCCGCGTGCCGGGCGCGGCGGCGCCACCACGCGAAGTTGGTCGCCTGTACGCGTGGCCAATCGTACATGGGCAGGTTCCAGCTCTGTCCGGTTTCGCTGAAGTCGTCGGGCGGGGCACCGACCGAGCAGGTGGAATCGAACTCGTCCTGCCGCGCCCACACGTCGGCACTGTCCCGCCCGATGACGAACGGCAGATCGCCCATCAGCCGCACACCCTGCGCGGCCGCCGCGCGGCGAACTCGCTGCCACTGCTCGACAGCCTGCCATTGCACGTAGCGGAAGAACTCGATGCGCGCCGCCAAGCGTGTCGCCGCTTGCGCCAACGCCTGCGGTTCGCGCCGCTTCAACGCCGCGGGCCAATCCTCCCAGGCACTCGCGCCGAACGACTCCTTCAACGCTTGATAGAGCGCGTAGTCGTCGAGCCAATCGCGATTGGTGTCGAGGAACGTACCCAATCGCTTTCGCGCGGCGGACCTTCCCGTGCTCTGAAACGTGTCGAACGCCTCCGCGAGCGCTTCCAGTTTGGCCGCGCGGATGGCACTGCGCGGCAGCGGTCCGGTGTCGTCGTCGATCGGTGCTACGCTCGGAGCATGCGGGACTGCGTGCAGACTGAGGTAGAGCGGATCGATGGCGAACGCGCTGAGCGCGTTGTACGGACTCGCTTCGCCGGGCACGGTCTCGGTGATCGGCAACAGTTGCACGACGCCCTGCCCAAAACTGGCGGCCCACTTCAATAGCGGCACGAGATCGAGAATCTCGCCGATGCCAGCATCGCGACCGCTACGCAACGAAAACAACGGCACGACGAACCCCGCGCAGCGATCGTGCACCAATGGTCGCGGCATTGAATCAGACTCCGCCTCTCAGTCGCGGCGCGCAGTCGATTGCGTACACTGGTCGCGCGTGCGCGCGAACTCTTCCTGCATCCCTCAATGCGTTACGACCTCGGCCACGGTGCGGCCGTAGGCCCGCACCTCGGCAAGTTCGCGCGTCTCGTTGCCGGGCACTTTGCGCGCCAGGGCCTGCGCAACGTAGGGCGCCAACTCCTCTTGCTTGCGTCGTTCACGCTCGGCTTCGTCGTGCTTGAACTCGGGCATCACCTTCGCCGCAAACAACTCGAGCGACTCGCAAATGTCCGCATGTCGGTTGTTGCCGCCTTGCTGGATGAACACGACCTGGTCGACGCCGGTGTCGGCGAAGATCCGAAGGTGTGCACGGACTTGGTCGGGCGTCCCGATCGCGCCGCGCCCGCCGGGCATCGGGAAGACGTTGCCCCGAAAGCTCTCCCACACGTTGGTGTGGCCGGGCACATGGGTGCCGAACAAGTAGTAGTGCGCAAGCGCGAAGCCGAAGAACTGAAAGCCGTCCAGCCCGCGGCGCACGGCTTCGTCCTCGTTGTCGTGGCACATGAAGCCGGTGACCATCGCGATGTTGGGATTCACCGCCTGGGCAATCGGCACGCACTCGCGTTTGAAGACCTCGTAGTACTCATGAACCCAATGCTTGGCTTCGTTGGGATCGATGAAGGCGAACGTCAGCGCCCCGAGGCCGAGTTGCGCCGCGGTGCGAATCATCTCGCGCGACGAGCACGCCATCCACATCGGCGGGTGTGGCCGCTGCACCGGCTTGGGCACAATGTTGCGGGCGGGCATGGAGAAGTGCTTCCCGTGGTAGCCGGGATAGGGATCGGTCGATAGCATGAGCGCGACTTGCTCCACCGCTTCGCGCCACATCGCCCCCTTTTCGGCCGGATCGATTCGGAAACCTTCCAGCTCCATGCGCGAGGCCGACTCGCCGGTACCGAAGTCGACGCGACCGCGGCTGACCAAATCGAGGGTGGCGATGCGCTCAGCCACGCGCGCTGGATGATTGTAGCCCGGCGGCATCAGGACGATGCCGTGTCCCAGCCGAATGCGCTTGGTGCGTTGACTGCATGCGGCGAGAAACACCTCCGGCGCCGAGGAGTGCGAGTATTCTTCGAGAAAGTGATGTTCGACTTCCCACGCGTAGTCGATCCCGAGGCGATCCGCTAGCTCGACCTGATCGAGCGCCTCCTGAAACAACTCCAGCTCCCGACCGTCGTTCCACGGCCGCGGTAGTTGGTGCTCGTAGAAGATTCCGAACTTCATCGCGTCCTCCTCGCTAGCGGCGCGACCCTACAGCGCGGTGCGCGCGAGGGTCAAGCTTCACCGAGCCGGCGGCGGGCGCGCTTTCAATTCCTTCCCGCCTCCGCTACACCCGCACGCAGTCAACCAACTTTGGAGGTGAGCGATGAGCGTTGCCATCGTCTGTACCGCGCTTCTTGGTCTGCTGGTGTTCGGCCTCGGCTTCGCCGTGTCGGCGACGCGCGGCGCGACCGGCACCAACTTCGGCTACAAGCCCGACCCTGCCGACCGGCTCTACAAACTCGTCCGTGCGCACGGCAACGCGACCGAGTACGGCCCGATGATGGCGATCCTGATTCTGCTCATCGGCGCGCACCAGCCGTCGACGTGGATGATCTGGACGTTCATCGCAGCCACCGCGCTGCGCTACTGCCACGCGGCGGGGATGATCCTGTGTCCAACACTCGACAAACCCTACCCGCTGCGCTTCGTCGGCGCGCTCGGGACCTACCTTGCTGGCTTCGCACTCGTAGTTGCGGCGCTGCTGATGGTGTGACCCCATCGTCGACAGTGGGCCGTCCACAATGAGCAGCCGGACCGAGACCGACTGGACTCCGCTGCTACCGCGCGAGCCGCTGACCATCCCCCCCGACTTCCTGTGGGGCGTAGCGTCGTCGGCGTTTCAGTCGGAGGGCGGTGAGGTCCCGAACGACTGGGTCGCCGCGGCGCGCGCGGGACGCGTCCCGGGGAATCCTGGCAATGGCTTCTGGAATCGCTTTGCTGACGACTTTGCGCTCGTCGCCGCGCTCGGCGTTCGCCACTATCGGCTTTCAGTCGAGTGGAGCCGCGTCGAGCCCGAACGTGGACGTTTCGATGAAACCGCGCTCGACCGGTACCGCACCATGTGCGACGCCGCCGTGGCGGCTGGGCTCACGCCGTGGGTCAATCTGTTTCACTTCACGCATCCGCACTGGGTTGCTGAATCGGGCGGATTGCAGAACCCAGCCAATCGCGACGCGTTCGTTAGCTACGTCGACCGCGTCGCCCGAGCACTCAGCGGGCACGCGCGACACTTCCATACACAGAACGAGTCGATGGTGTACGTGCTGGCGTCGTACTTCTTGGGCGAGAACCCGCCTTTCGTGCGCGACCCCGCCATCGCTTACGAGATGGCGCGCCACGTCTTGTGGCTGCACGCCAGCAGTTACGCCGTGCTCCATGAGATCGTGGCCGACGTGACCGTGGCCACGATCGAAGTCTATCTACCGCTGATCGCCGAGACCGCGGCGTTTGCACCCGCCGCGGAACTGGTCGACCGGTGGTACCACGGCGCGCTACTGCAGGGGCTCGCCTCAGGCATCGTTGATCTTCCCGGACGAGATCCAGAGACGATTCCCGCCTTGCGCGGCGCCGTCGACCTCTACGGCTTCAACTACTATTCGGCATCGTCGCTGGGTCCGAACGGAGTTGGGACATACGCCGAGCACGCCACCGCTCCGATCGATACGATGGGACGAAAGGTCTGTCCCGAATTCCTGGAGCGCGGACTCACGCGCGTGGCCGCAGCCCTTCCGGGCGTGCCGCTCGTCGTCACCGAGAACGGCTGCCCAACTCGCGACGAAGGCTTCCGCATCCGTTACATCGCCGCGCACCTGGCCGCTTTGCTACGCGCTCGTGACGGCGGCGTCGACGTCCGCGGCTATTTCCACTGGACCGCGGTCGACAACTACGAATGGCATCACGGTTTCGGTGATGCCCGCTTCGGCCTCATCGGCTTCGATCCGGTCACGCTGCGGCGTCAAGTGAAGGACTCTGGCCGTTGGCTGGCGCGCGTGATCGCATGCGGCCGGCTCGACCCCAGCGACTTGCCGAGTTGATGCAGACCACGGGACTTGGAACCGTCGTCTCGTGCTCCCGTCGGCGTCTGGCTGCGCGCATCGGCACCTTCATGGCTGCGGCATTGATCGCAAGCGCATCACGTCTCAGCCGCGCGGCCGAGATCGAAGGCGTGATCTTCAGCGATCACGTCGAGACGCACGGCACCGTGTTGCGGCTCAACTGCACCGGCCTATTGCGCTACATGATTGTCATCAAGGGCTACGTGGCGGCACTTTATCTGGCACCGGGGGAACAGCCTGACGAAGTGTTGTCGGACTTCTCCAAGCGACTTGAGATCAACTATTTCTATCCGATCAAAGGCCTCGACTTTACGGAGGCAACGGATCGCGGGATCGCCGCCAACGTGGATGCCGCGACGACCGCACGCTTACGGCCGCGTATCGATCAATTGAACGCGCTCTACGAGGACGTGCGGCCGGGCGACCGCTATTCGCTCACCTACGTGCCGGGAGCAGGTACGGAACTCGCTCTCAATGGGATGCCGAAGGGCACGATTGAGGGGGCGGACTTCGCGGCGGCGCTGTTTGCGATCTGGCTTGGGCCACATGCACTCGACGACTCGCTGAAGTCGCAGCTCCTTCATTGCTCCTGAGTCGCCGCGCGTAGATGATTCGGCCTACGAGGGATGCGCCGCCGGCTATGGTCCGTTTGATCAATTTCGGAGCCTTCTATCTCGGCTGGTTCGCCTGCGTCGTGGGCGCGGCGCGCGGCTTGCCGTTTGCGGGACCGGCGGTCGTGGTAGCGTTGATCGGCGTGCACCTGCTGTTGGCACCCCATCGCGTCAGCGAGTTGCGCCTGATCGCGGCCGTCGGCGCACTCGGTTTTTTGATCGACAGCGTGCAAGCGGCATTGGGCGTCTTCACCTTCGCCGGCCAGCCAGGGGTCTGGCTTTGTCCCCTGTGGCTGGCGTCACTGTGGCTGATCTTCGCGACGACGCTGAACGGCTCGATGAATTGGCTGACAGGTCGCTATGCGGTCGGCGCCGCACTCGGCGCGATCAGCGGCCCGCTGAGCTATTGCGCGGCGGTCCGGATTGGCGTGATCGAATTTCCAAGCGTGGCCGTGAGTGTGACCGCGCTCGCACTGGTGTGGGCACTGACGGTGCCGACGCTCTTGTTGCTGCGCGATTGGATCGCCCTGCGCTCGCCCGTGGCGCTGCCGGTGCAGTGAGGCCGCTACTGATTTACCGCTTCGCGGAGTAGGTGTGCGAGGCTGCCGACCAGTCGTCCGATCCAAGCCCAGTCAAAGGAGAAGCCCTGAGCCGTGTCCGGCGGCGCTGTCGGGGTGCGCGTAGGCCGGCGTGTTGGTGTCCGGGTGGCGCGACGCGTCGGTGTCGAAGTCGGTCGCCGCACACTGCGGTGGGTGGGCGTGCGCGTCGCCCCTGACGTCGCGATGCGAGCAGCGGCTGCGGTCGGAGTACGTGTCGCGAGCTGCGTGGGCCTCGGGGTCGGGGTCGCTGTCGGCGTTTGGGTCGGGGCCACCGACGCACGGTCGGGATACATGAAGGTGACCGCGGCGATGTCGTCGCTGCCCAGGCCGGCGCAGCGGCCGTCGAAGTGCGCGGTGGCCGCCATCGTGGCACTGCTATCGGTGGCATGCCCCAAGCCGATGGCGTGCCCCAATTCATGCGTGGCCACTTCCGCCAGATTGCACGCCGTCCAGAACGGACAGTGCTCCCACCCGTTGTTGAACATCACCTTCCCGGTCACGATCTTGTGAAACGTCGTGCCGTTGACCTCCGTGGTCTCCCACGAGCTGCAGTAGCTGCCCACCGCCAGCACCCCCCCGCAGTTCACCGGGTCGGTGACTTCGTTGAATGGGTCGTTGAAAATCAGGCGGTTGCCGCCTCCACACCCCGCGAGCGGCGCCGGGTCCATCAACCCCCCGTCGCCAAGCTGCAGCTTGGTTCCCGCCACCGTCGACCACGCCGCGAACGCTTGGGTCACCGCGGTGCGCGAGACGGTGAGACCGAGGGCCGCATCGCCGGTGCGATCGATCTGAAACGCCACCACCTGCCCCGCATCCGGCTCGAACCAGCGCGCCGGCGCGCCGAGGAACGTGAAGGCGCTGAGCTGCTGCTGGCGCACGCGCTGCGTGAGTTCCGCCGGCTGCATGACGATCGCGGGGCCGTACGCGGTGCTGGCCGACGGCGCGCGGCGGGCAATGCGGGCGATCACCTCGTCCAGCTCGAGCGTCTCGGGTTGTGGGTTGGTCGCGACCTGTCCCGTGTGACGATCGAGCACGGCCACGCCACTGCCGTACGAGCGCCGCGCCAAACGCTGGCGTTTGCCGGCGTGGAGCGTGTACTTACCCATCGCCATGCTGGTGGTGCGCAAGGTGCCATCGGCGTTTTGACTCACGAACACCAGCACCTGCTCCCCGACGTGGTACTGCGGGCTGCCGTAGAGGCGTTCGCTGCGGCCCGGCAGGTCCCCCCCGGCTTCGCGGAGCACCAGCTCGCCTGCGGGGAGACTGCCCGCGACGATCGCGCTCGGGGTCACATGCACGTAGGTCTGCACGCCGCCGGTGGCGTCATTCGCCGCGGCTTCGATCCCGCTCACCGCGCCCGTCACCACCGCCACTGATTGCGCCGCCAGTTCGCTCTCGTCTTGCAGCACGAACGTCGTCGCCGTCGCTCGCGCAGAGATGAGGAGCAGACTGATGGAGCACCCGACAAGCC
>JBGOUW010000548.1:0-3281 GCA_041477755.1 Binatia bacterium | reverse complement strand
TTTCTGTTCGGCACTCGGCAGGCGTTTTAGCGCTTGCTCCTTGCGGAGGCGTGTGTGTAGAAGGCGCCCAGTAAGGAGTGACTCCGTTGAATCGTGATGAGTTGAAGCACCGCTTGAAACTGTTGTTGGTCGAAGGACTGAAGTTGGAGGAGACGCGGCCGGAGGACATTCAGGACGCCGAGCCGATCTTCGTCGACGGGCTTGGTCTCGACTCGATCGATGCCCTCGAACTGGTGGTGTTGGTTGAAGAGCATTTCCACGTCAGCATTCCCGACGAAGAAGTCGGCAAACTCGCGTTCGCCTCCATCGACGCGCTGACCGATTTCATCCTCGCGAACCAGGGTGTCACGTCTGCCTCGCAAGCGTAGCCGGCTAGCTGCCGCGCGCGTCGTCCTGGCGGCAGGCCTGGCCGTTGCCGCGCGCGCGTTTGCGGAATGTACCTCGACCGAAGCCTGTCTGCGCGCCATCGAAGCGGCGCAGCAGGAGACGCGTACGATCGAGGCCGACTTCGTTCAAGTGAAGCACCTCAGCCTGCTTGACGAACCGCTCACATCGAGCGGGCGGTTCGTGTTCAAGCGGCCCGACCGCATCCGGCTGCAGATCGACCAACCGCAGCCGACGACGATTGTGATCAATGGTAAGGACGTGAATATTCCGAGCTTGGTAAATTTGCCGGCGAGCGAGAAGCAAGCGATCACGATGGCGCCGATCGCGGCCATGTTTACCCAACTCGGTGCGATCTTCACCGGCTCGACGCGGGCGTTGCAAGAAGGTTTCGAGGTGGCGGCGCGGCAAGCGGATGCGGACATGATTGAAGTGAAGCTGAGGCCGCGCTTGGCGGCGTGGCAGCGCTTGTTTCGTTCCATCGAGATTCGCTTCGGTGGCGTCGATCTGATGGCGCAATGGCTACGGCTCGAAGACGGTTTCGGAGATCAACTCGACATCACCTTGCGCAACGTCCAGCGCAACCGCGATGTGCCCGATGCGTTGTTCGACGCCAGTGGACAGTCGGTAGGCGGCAGTGAGCAGCACCGATGAGTTCTGTACCGCAGCCGCAAGACGTGTTGCCCCACCGCTATCCGTTCATCCTGCTCGATCGCGTGGTGTCGATCGAGCCGGGTCACGCTGCGGTTGCGGAGAAGCTGGTGAGCCGCACTGATCCCTTCGTCGATGCCGACGGCGTGCTGCCGCCGGTGTTGCTCGTGGAAGTGATGGCGCAGGCCGCAGGTCTGGCTGCTGCCCGCGCCGAAGAGCGCGACGTAGCGGCGACGTTGGCGAAGGTCGATCGTTTCCGCTGCCGCCCGCCGCTGATGGTGGGCGATCGCATCCGGGTGCGGGCGCAGGTGGTGCGCCGCTTCGGTTCGAACGTGATCGTGCGCGCGAGTCTGCGTGTCGACGACCACCCGCGCGCCGCGGCAGAACTCGTGCTGCATTTCGCGCAGCCTGTGCGCGGATGAGTCCCCGGCGTCGGAGCGGGCACGGCACGCTGTTCCCCTGCAAGATCGTTCTTCAAGGTAGACGCACCGCATGCGGTGCCCTGCTTGCAGTTGTAGCGCTCAGTTGCGCGGCGCCACCGGCCGTCGCTCCGCTTGCGCCGCGGGATCCCGCCGCGCGCTTCGCCACCATGCGCGCGCGCGAAGACCGGATCGCGTCGCTGCGCGCGCGCTTCACCGCCGAGTCGCGCCGCGGCGACCAACGCCACACCACGACGGGCGTGCTGCTGGTGAAGAAGCCGGACCGCTTTCGCTTGCGCATGTTGCTGCCGATCGGTCTCACCGTGTTCGACTACGTGCGTGCTGGCGCGCACTCGCAGGTATCGCTGCCGCTGCAGGACCGTGTGATCGTCGATCCGCCGCCAGATGGCGCGTTGCCGTTCTCGCAAGCCGACTTCGCCGAAGCCTTCCTGCGCGGTCAGGCTGCGTTTCCGGGGACGTGTGCCGCGAGCGATTCAGTGTCGCCTGATCACGGCGCCTTCATCCTCTGCCGCGAAGCTGGGCAGATTGTGCGCGAGATTCGGCTCGATTCGACCGCCGTGACCATTCGCGAAGAAATCAGTTACGAAGCCGGCCAGCCGCGCATGGTCATTGGGTACGACGACTATCGCGAGATCGATGGTGCCGAGCTGCCGTTCCACATCACCATGCAGTATCCCGGGCGTGACCTCGCGGTCGACATCGCCGTCCAACGCTACGAAGTAAATCCGACACTGCGCGATGACTTGTTCCAACTCGCTGCGCCGTAGGCCATGCCCCGGCTGACGTACCGTGCGTGGGTGGCGGCCATCGAGCGCCATCACCGGCTCATCGTCATCGCGTCGGTGGTGGCCTGTCTACTGTCGGCAGTGTCGCTGGCGCGGCTACGGCTGGATATCGACGTGCTCGGCATGTTGCCGCGCGGCGCGCCCGCGTTCGACGATTTCAAATCGTTCGTCAAAGACTTCGGCGAGCTCAACGAGCTGATCGTCTTGCTCGACGCCGCCGACCCGGCGCGGCAACAGCGCTTCGCGGACGAGTTCGCCGGCCGCCTGGCGACGCTCGACACCGTGGCCAATGTGCAGGTGCGCATTGACGTCGATCAAGTCCTCGACGGCATTCTCGGCCGCTATCTGTTCAACTATCTGCCGGAGCCGGACTACGATGAGTTGGCGCAACGGCTGACGCCCGAGGGTATCGCGGCGCAGGTGACGGCTGATCGCGCGATGCTGAGCGCGCCGTTCGATCTCAGCATGGCGCGCGCGGTGCTCGAGGATCCGCTCGGCGTGCGCCGGCTGGCGGGACGCACACTCGCCGTCTCGTACGGCCGCGCCGCGCCGGCGCTTGGCAGTGGATACTTCGCGTCGGCCGACGAGCGCGCGCTGCTCCTGTTGGTGCGGCCGAAGGCGTCGGCGTTCGATACCGCGTTCACCGAACGGTTGATGCAGCAAGTCCACGCTGCGGAAGCCGCAACGCGCTCCGCGTTGCCGGCGACCGCCGACCCGATCCGCGTGCGTTACACGGGCAGTTACGCCTACGCGCTCGAAGATGCCGCCACCTTGAAATGGGATATCGCCCGCTACACCGCGCTCGCGCTCGTGGGAGTTCTGGCGGTCTTCGCCGTTGGCTACCGTAGTCTGCGTATTCTGCCGTTCGTGACCTATCCGTTGATCGTCACCACGCTGCTGACCTTCGCGCTCTCGCTGCTGCTCTTCAACGAGTTGAACGCTGTGTCGATCAGCTTCGCGGCGATTCTCTACGGGCTCTCGATAGATTCGGGCATCTATTTTTTTACGCGGCTGGCGCAAG
>JBGOUW010000465.1:0-4067 GCA_041477755.1 Binatia bacterium | reverse complement strand
GACGTTGAGTTCCGGGTGTTGAATCGATTCCATATCCATCTCGGTGTGCAGTCCCGACGCATCCTGCGCGTGCTGCTGGCGGTAGGCCTGGCTGCACTCGCGCTTGCGCCCCGACTGGTCGCGGCGGCGCCACCGTCGAACGAGCGGATCGCAGACAATCTCTACGGTACGAGGTTCCTGAACGACGACGACGCTTGGGTGGTCGGCGCGTTCGGCACTATCTATCGGACGCGCGACCGCGGCAAGACGTGGCAGTCGCAAGCGTCGCACACTCAAGAGCCGCTGTTCGCCGTGGATTTCACCGATACCAAGGAAGGCTGGGCGGTCGGCCGCTCCGGTGTGATCGTGCACACCGACAACGGCGGCGATTCGTGGACCGCGCAGCCCAGCCAGACCGATCATCATCTTTTCGACGTCGACTTCGTCGATGATGAGGTCGGTTGCGCCGTCGGCGATTGGGGCACGATTCTGATCACGAAAAATGGCGGCGAGACCTGGGAGACTCACTCGTTTTCACGCGACGTCATCTTGAATAGCGTCTCCATGGTCGATCGCAAGCACGCCTGGATCGCCGGCGAAGCCGGCACCGTGCTGGTGACCGAAAACGGCGGGCTGACGTGGAGCGAGCAACACACCGGGGTTGACAAGACGCTATTCGCCATTCACTTCGCCGATCAGCAGCGCGGTTGGGCCGTCGGCATGGATGCCTTGATTCTGCACACCCAAGACGGCGGCGCCACCTGGGAGTTGCAAAACGGTTCGGGCCAAACCGGCGGGCTGGAGCAAGTCGGTGCCGGGCAAACGTTCGACAACCCCACCCTATATGCCGTGACCGTGGTGGGGCCGAACGGCTACGCGGTGGGCGAGATCGGCGCGATTTTTTCCAGCCGCGACGCCGGCAAAACCTGGACCCGGGAGCAGGTGCCGCAATCGTGGGGGGTCAGCTGGCTGCGGGACGTGTCGATCGTTCCTGGCGCCAATGGGATGATGGTCGGCGCCGGTGGACGGCGCGTAGCGATAGCAGACGGTCGGATCGATATCCCTCGCGAGAGTACACATGCTGCCGAAACGCTTCATTGAGAAGTATCTTCACTTTCTGCTCCGCTACCGCGTGCCGGTGTCGATCGGGATCGGCATCAGCACGCTCTTCTTGCTGTGGTTCTGCATCTTCCGCCTGACGATCTATACCAACTTCATCGACCTCTACCCGCCCGGCCATCCGTACATCCAGACCTACTTCAAGTACCGCAGCATGTTCGGCACCTCGAACGTGCTGGTCATGGCGCTCGAAGTCCAGAAGGGCGACCTCTTCAGCGATCCGGAGATCATCCACAAGGTCGATCGCATCACGCTCGACCTCCTGCATAACGTGCCGGGCGTCAACGGCGAGCAAGTGATTTCGATCACCCATCCAAAGCTGAAGACGACCCTGACGTCGGGCTCGGGCATCAAGGTGGTGCCGCTGATCTATCCGAAGCTGCCCGATGATCAGGAGGAACTCGATTTCCTGCGGCAGAAGATTTACACCACCGAAGGCGTGCGCGGCCTGTTCGTCTCGAAAGACGACAAGGCGACGTTGATCACCGCCGGCTTCTGGGAAGAGTACTCCGACCTCGCCGCCATGTGGCAGAAGGTGCAAGAGATCGTGAAGCGCGAGGAGGCCGATGGCAAGGTGAAGATCTACGTCGCCGGCTTTCCGATTCTGTTCGCGTACTTCCAACAAGCCCTGGGCAGCATGGGCTACGTGCTGGCCGCTACCGGCATCGCGATGATCCTGCTGCTGTGGTTCTACTTCCGCACCGTGCAGGGGGTGGTGATTCCGACCTTCTCGGGTCTGATGAGCGCGGTCTGGGGTCTGGGCTTCGCGGGTTTGGCCGGACTGACGCTCGACCCGTTGGTGCTGGTGGTTTTCGTCTTGATCACAGCGCGCGCGCTCAGTCACTCCGTGCAGTCGATGGAGCGCTACCACGAGGAATACTTCCGCTTGAAGGACAAACGCGCCGCCATCGTCAGCTCGTACGTCAGCCTCTACAGCCCGGCGATGGTGTCGATCGCCTCTGACACTGCGGCGACGTTGACCATTGCGGTGGCCAGCATTCCGCTGATGCAGAAGCTCGCGTTCGTCGCTGCGTTCTGGATTCTGTCGATCTTCCTCAGCGTGGTGACGTTGCACCCGATCATCCTGTCGTTCGTGCGGCCGCCGAAGCACGAGCCCAAAACCGGAAAGCTCTCCGACCGCTTCTACAACGCCATCACCCGCTGGCTGATCGCGCTGGGCAGCGGCACCTGGCGCTGGGCGGTGGTCGCGACGTTCGCGTTGATGATGGTGGTCGGCATTTACTTCGGCCATCATCTCAAAACCGGCGACACCGAGCCTGGCAACGCGCTGCTCTATAAGGATCACCCGTACAACGTCGCCTTCAGCAAGGTGAACGAGAAATTCGCCGGTGCCAGCCAACTCGTCATCATCGCCGAGGGCAAGCGGCCCGAGGCGATCAAAGACGCGCACACACTCAATCAGCTCGACCTCTTTCAGCGCTACATGGAACAAGGCGAGGGGGCGGACGGCTCGCTGACCGCCACCACACTGCTGAAGAAGATCTTCCGCACCTTCCACGAAGGCGATCCGAAGTGGGAAATGCTGCCGACGCGCAACGATCACGTCGGGCAGCTGTTCTTCCTGCTCACCTCCGGCACTAGCCGCGGTGAGATGGACCGCTTCTTCAGTCCTGACTACAGCAACGCCACCGTCACTGTCTTCTACAAGAACTACAGCAACGAAGTCATTCACGGCGCCCTCGATCGCGCCAAGGCCTACATTGCCCAGAACTCACAACCCAATGACAGCGTGCGTTACCTACTCGCGGGTGGACTGCTCGGCATCCTGGCCGCCACCAACGAAGAGGTCGACTGGTCGTATCGCGTCAACGTGCCGCTGATCTTCTTCGTCGTGTTTCTGCTGAGTTTAGCGACCTACCGCTCGGTCGTCGGTGCGCTGATCGTGATGATTCCCTCGTTGGTAGCGCAACCGCTGTCCGAAGCGGTGATGTATTTCATCGGCATCGACTTCAACATCAACTCGCTACCCGTAGCTGCTATCGGCATCGGTATCGGCATCGATTACGGCTACTACGTGCTCAGTCGCATCGTCGAAGAGTACGAAGTGGTACAGGACTTCGACGAAGCCAACCGCCGCGCGATCGCGACCACCGGCAAAGCGATCATTTTTACCGGCACGACGCTTGTGGTCAGCGTCATGTTTTGGCTATTCCATCCGCTGAAGTTCGAAGCCGAGATGGCCTTCTTGCTGATGATGTTGATGATCTTCCACGCGATCGGCGCCCTGGTGTTCATTCCTGCGCTGGTGTCCTTGCTGAAGCCGCGCTTTGCCATCGAGCGTGCGGCGCAGCGCGTCGAACTCGCAGCACGTACCGGCACCGGCGGCTGACGCCGCGGCCAGAAGGGGGGTAGGCGATGCGCAAGTCGTTGTGGTTCGTCTTGATCCTGGCAGTCGGGTGGCTCGTTGGTCACGGGGTATCTGCCGCGCCTCCGCCTGACGCCGAGATGGCGGCCAAGCAAGTCAAGGAAACCGGCGTGAAGCCCGGCGACGTGCTGGGCAAGGACAACTGGGAGCAGGCCAAAGATCTCCTGCCGCCCGAGATCCTCAGGCACTACAAAGACGGCGAGTACGTTAACAAGATCATCGATTGGCCGCTCGGCATTTATCACTGGGACCCACAGTTCAAGGCCGCCAGCGAGGCGAACGCCGGCCGGTACACGGTCACCGCCGAAGGCACCGTGGTCGACAAATCAAGCGGCCAGCAACCGCCGTTCATCTACGGGCTGCCGTTCCCGACGATCGATCCCTCGGATCCCGATGCCGCGATCAAGATCGAGTGGAACTTTCAGTACGAGTACTGGAACGAAGGCAACAGCCACAACGTGGTGCTGCTCAACTGGGTGAACCCGTCCCGCGTCGACCGCGAAGCGGTGCAAGACGTGCATTTCCTCTACTATGACGGCCAAGGCGCTCGCTACCGCATCGACAATCCGAACAACCTCTCCGG
>JBGOUW010000020.1:0-19280 GCA_041477755.1 Binatia bacterium | reverse complement strand
TTCCTCGGCGCCAACAGCGCGTTCGGCGGCGAGGCAGGTAAGGGCCTCGATGTGCTCTCCGGCGAACGCGGCGTGGCGTTCGCCAAGATCGCGCGCCACTACAAAAGCGAAGGGCTGGCGTGGATCGCCATCGGCGACGAGAACTACGGCGAAGGCTCCAGCCGCGAGCACGCCGCCATGGAGCCGCGCTTCCTCGGCGGCAAGGCGGTGATCGCGCGCAGCTTCGCGCGCATTCACGAGACCAATCTGAAGAAGCAAGGCATGCTGCCGCTGACGTTCGCCGATGCGAAGGACTACGATACGATTCAGGAGACCGATCGCGTCAGCGTCGTCGGCCTGCGCGAACTGGCGCCTGGCAAGCCGGTGCAAGTAGTCATCCATCACAGCGACGGCAAAGACGACGCGATCGAGTGCCGTCACAGCTTCAGCGCCGACCAGCTCGCGTGGTTCAAGGCGGGCGGTGCGATGAACCTGCAGCGCGGCGCGTGAGCGGAGGCTACGCGCGAACTCTCTTCCTGGTAGGGGCGGGCGTCCCCGCCCACCCGGCGCGCTTCGCGCGCCGACGACAGGCACAGAGGCCTGTCACCACCTCAAGAGGAGCGGACGCGCGGGCACTTCCGGTAGGGCGGGCGTCCCCGCCCGTCTGATGCGCCGTGCGTCAACGGACGCGGGCGAGACGCCCGCGCTACCGAAACATTGAAGCGAGCGGAGATTGCCCGCGAACTCTCTTCCAGGTAGGGGCGGGCGTCTCTGCCCGCCCGGCGCGCTGCGCGCGCCGACGACAGGCACGGAGGCCTGTCACCACCTCAAGAAGAGCGCGCTGTTCCTCCCAACAACCAATCCAGATACGGTTGCGACCCGGCGCTGATCGGCAACGCGATCACTTCCGGCGTCTCGTACGAGTGCAGCGCGCGCACGCGCGATTCGAGTTCATCGAACAGCGCGGCGCGCGTCTTGATGATGAGCAGCCGCTCTTCATCGCGCTGCACCGCGCCCTTCCACGCATAGATCGAACGGATCGGCCCGACGACATTCACGCACGCCGCGAGCCGCTCGCCGACCAGCGCTTCGGCGATCCGCTGGCCTTCCTCTGCGGACGCGACGGTGACGAGCACAACGATGAAGTCAGTCATCCGAACTCCTCACGGTGATGTGGCGAGCCCAACCCGATCCCAGCGCGCTCGCGGAGCGGGAGCGTAGCAGATCGAGAAGGAAAATGAGCAGCACCGCATACGGCTTTGACTTCGAGACAGGTTGTGACCTACGGAAGTTGCAATCAAGGGCGTACAGACTCGCCGGACTCGGCGGCGGCTGTGAATTTCATTCGGGAGTAGAATTGCAGTTGGGCAAACAAGAGATGAGCGCCTTGCCGATCGTAGCCGGAGCGTCCGTGGTGGTTCTCGATCAACGCGACCAATCCCGTCTCTCAGAGTTGTGCCGCCACTGCACTGATTTCTTCCAACTCGTGGAGGGTCGGTCCGGTGGCTCAGGGACCGCCGCCGAGATTCTCGGCCCCCTTTCAGCAGAGGTGTCATCGGGCACAAAGCGGGTCTTCGGGATCGAGCGGCGTGGCGCTCTCGTCGGGGTTGCTGAACTCCTCGACGGCTTTCCAGGCCCCAAGGACTGGTATGTAGGACTACTACTGCTATTGCCCGCTGCCCGGGGTGAAGGGCTGGGGACAGACGTTTGGTTGGGTCTGCGCGACTGGATGCAGGGGAGAGAGGCTGCGGTTGTTCGTCTGGTCGTGCAGAAGCAGAACGTCTTGGCGCGCACCTTCTGGATGAAGAAGGGCTTCACTATTGAGAAGGAGATCGTCGGAAGGGCGGGCAGGCTGGAAAGCCCCGCATGGAGGATGTTCTTTCACATCGCGACAGCCGCCCAACCGGGTGTTGCAGCGGGCGTCGCGCCCCACCGAACACGGTAACGAACGCCTGCGGTTGCACTGGGGCCTGTAGGAAGCGATGACCGGCGAGATCACGATACGTCCCTATCGCGTGGCAGATCGCGAAGCCGTGCGCGGGATCGCCTTCCAAACCGGCTTCATGGGAGACCCGGCGGACTGGCAGTGGCGCGACTTCGGCAGCTTCGCTGACATCTGGACTTCGTACCACACCGATCGCGAGCCCAAGTCCGCATTTGTTGCCGAGAGTGAGGGACGCGTCGTCGGCTACTTGCTCGGCTGCGTCGAATCGGTACGCACGCCGAGCCCGGCCGCGGCGCTCGCTCGACATGGAACTTCCATTCCCGGCACCCAGGCGATCACTGCGAAGAGAGATCCTTCGCTCCGCTCAGGATGACGGATGCCGCTGAGCCCACCAACTCGTGCGGTGCCACGAACCCTCCGCCCACCGTCATCCTGAGCGCCGCGAAGGATCTCTCTCCCCTGCTTCCAGTCCGCGCTAAGATCTAGCCACCTCGGATTCCCCGACTCGATCAGCGCAATCTTCTTTGCCCGTAGCCACCCCTTGATCTGCTTCTCCCGCGCAATCGCGGCACGCGGCTCGTCTGCCACCTCGAAGTGGACCAGCCGGTCGATGTTGTACTTTGCCGTAAAACCTTTCACGAGTTTGTTCCGGTGCTCCTGCACTCGGCGCTCCAAGTCATTCGTGACGCCGACGTACAGCGTGCCGGACTTATTGGTCATGATGTACACAAAATACTGGCCGGACGTGCGGCTCATCGAAGACACATCCTTCGCCTGCGGCTCAGGTTGACACTTCGTGTCGCTTCGCTCCGCGCAACTCGCTGGCGAGCTGCCGGTAGTCGAGCTGCAGAGGTGGCGCCACATTCGGTTTGCCGTTCGGGCTGCGCATCCATTCGGCAACCGCCGCCGTGAGCGTCTTCCACCACGGCCTGCGGCGGCGGCGCTGCGCTCGGGCAGGCGGCAGGAGCCGCTGCGCCGCGAGATACTGCCACAACGCCGCAGTGGTCGCCGCCGTGATGTGCCCGCGACGGCTGACATCGGCCAGCGAATTCGCCAACCGCTCCGGCGTGTAGCCGAACCCATCGATGAGCGACTCGGCTACCTTTGCGACCGTCGCCACCGTGAGTTCGCCGTCCTCGAAGAGGCACACCGCGGTCTGAAAGTAATTGAACGTCGGCACCAGGCGTGGACCGTAGGCGCGGAAGTTCGCCGGCGGCGTGCGCCGTTCGAGGTTGATGTAGATGCGTACGACCGCATCGACGCGCACGATGTCGCGCTGGATCGCGATCACTTCTTCGATCTGCTGCGGATCGACGGGAATCTGCGCCAGCACCGCGCGCAACTCGTCTTCGCTCACGCGGCCGGCCACCACATCGGCGTAGAGCGAGTATATCAGCGGATCCGACTCCCAGTCGTCGCCGAACAGAAACTCGCGCGCGTGCGGGGGCTGCTCGTGCCGGCCCTTGAGCAGCTCCGCCAGCTTGAAGCCGATATGCTCCCGCAAGTTGCGGAACTTGCCGCGCACCAAGTGGTGAAGCTGATTCTTGAACACGATACCGTCGTAGACGATGCCGTCGAGCGCCAGCTTGTCTTTGATCGCCTTGCCGATCTGCGGCGGACTCGCGGAGAGGAAATACACGCGCACGTCGAGACCCGCCGCCAAGCCGACAGCGCGCAACGAGCGGATCAGCGCCACCACGCCGGGCGCCGCGACCTTGTCCTCCGGCTTCTCGAACGGAATCTTGACGAGCTGCCGCATCGAGTCGAACTCGCTCTTGAGATAGGTCTTGTCGAGATCCCAGCGATAGACGCTGCAGCGCGGCGTGCTCACCGCCAGCGCGCGCTTGCGCGATACGCGAGCCACGTCACGACCTCGCGCGCGAGAGTTTCCTCTTCAAGACGGAGAGAAAAATGAAATCGGTGTCGGACACTTTCTTCACCGCCCCCCCGCGAGGCCGGTGGCGATTTCCTCCGCCACGCCGTCGCGTACGGCTTTCGCCGCGACCTTGACGGCGTTGGCGATCGCGCGCGCAGGCGAGCGGCCGTGCGCCTTGATGAAGATGTTCTCGAAGCCGAGGATCGGCGCGCCGCCGTAGGTGGTGTAGTCCGCCAGTTCGCGCAGGCGCTCGACGCCACCGGCGAGCATGCGCATGCCGAGACGCCAGCGCCAGCTCTCTTCCGCCGCCGCGCCGGCCATGTCGACCATCACTTCGGCCAAGCCTTCCAACAATTTCAACGCGACGTTGCCGACCAGACCCTCGCACACGATCACGTCCGCTTTGCCCCGCACCAGATCGTTGCCTTCGATGTTGCCGATGAAATTCAGCCCGGGCATTGAGGCGAGCGTGCGATGCGCCTCGATCAATTCGGGGCTGCCTTTGCTCGGCTCCGTCCCCATGTTCAACAACGCGACGCGTGGGCTCGCGACCTTTGACACGCGCTTGGCATACGCGCTGCCCATAATGGCGAACTGCACCAACTCCAACGCGTCGCACCGAATCGTCGCGCCGACATCGAGCAGCAGCGCCAGGTGATCCTGGCCGGGATACTCGGTCTGGCGCGGATAGACGCTCGCCAGCGCGGTCTTGCGAATGCCCGGGATGACCTTGAAGTGGCGCGCGCACGCCAGCACCGCGGCACCGGTGTTGCCGGCGCTCACCAACGCATCCGCGCGCCCGTCAGCGACCAGCTGCGCGGCGACCAGAATCGAGGCATCGCGCTTGTGACGCACCGCCTCCTTGGGTTCCTCGGCCATACCGATGACTTCACTCGCGGCATGGATGTCGATGTGCTCGGGGTTGTACTCGGTGCGCTCGAGGGCTTCTTGAATGCGACGTTCATCGCCGACCAGAACGCACTGGATGTTGGTTTGTAGCGAGACCGCGGCGACCCCTTTGACCACCTCGTCGGGCGCCAGGTCGCCCCCCATCGCATCAACAGCAATCGCCCGCATAGCGAACGACGCTACCGGCGGAAGTTCAACGTGTCAACGAAGGTTCCGGCGCATGACCGCACGGCGCCCATTGCCAGCCTCCCCGATCGGCGCCATCATACGCGGCGGGGGGATTCAATCGATGCAGGACGAGGTCGAGGCCTATCTGGGGCTACATCGCTCGATGGTGCTGTCGTACGAGTTCGAGGGCGAAGTGCGTGCGGCGACGACGTGCTACGCCCTCGCCGATCGTCTGACGGTGTACTTCTTCGTCTTCCGGGACAGCGAGAAGCACCGCGCCATCGTCGCGCGCGCGCAGATATCCGTCGTGGTCGACGACGGCTTTCAGATTCCGATGCACGGCGTCGAGTTGCTCGGCAACGCCTCGATTGTCGAGGGCGAGGAAGCGCACATCGGACAACATCTGCTGACCCAGCGCTTTCCGCAATTGGCCGACGTGTGGAACGACGACCGCCTGCTGATCGCCAAGGTCGCACCCGAACGCATTCGTGTAATCGACTGGACGCAAGGGTTCGGACACAGCCGTCACGCCGCCGTGACCAAGCCGATCTGAACGGAAGAGGCTAGCAGAAGGAACCCAGCGTCTAGTCGCTAGGCTCATCCGTTTCCGTCAGCACCAAATCGTTGCGGTGAATGACTTCGTCGGTGGTCTTGTAGCCGAGCGCGGCCTCGATACGTGTGGAGTGCAGGCCTTTGATCTTCTCCAACTCGGCGGCGCTGTAGTTCACCAATCCGCGCGCGAACTCCGCGCCGTGGGGATCAACGCAGCGGACGCACTCGCCGACGCCGAAGTTGCCGTGGACCTCGCGCAGACCCTTGGGCAGCAGGCTGCGTCCGCGTTGCGTAATCGCGTCGTGCGCGCCTTGATCGACTACCACCGTGCCGCCGGGTTTGAGCGTATAGCCGATCCAGTGTTTGCGGCGAGCCAGCCGATCGCCCTGCCCGAGCACGAGCGTGCCGACGGTCACCTGCGGATCGACGATGCTCTGCAGCACCCCGCGCCGTGCGCCGTCGGCGATGATGGTGGCGATGCCGGCGAGCGCCGCCTTGCGCGCGGCGTTCATCTTCGACGCCATGCCACCGGTGCCGACCGGGCCGGCTGAATTGCTCGCATAGCTCAAGATGCGCGCCGTCGGGTGTTCGACCAATTCGATCAGTTCGGCGTCGTGGTGCGTACGCGGGTCGCGCGTGTACAGCCCGGCCACGTCGCTCAAAATGATCAGCAAGTCGGCGTTCACCAAGGTGGCGATCAACGCGGAGAGGTTGTCGTTCTCGCCCAGTTTGATTTCCTCGACCGCGACCGTATCGTTCTCGTTCGCCACTGGCACCACGCGCGCAGCCAACAGCGTTTCGATGGTGTGCCGCGCATTGAGATAGCGGCGACGGTTGGCGAGGTCGTCGCCGGTGAGCAGAATCTGGCCGATCAGCTTCCCGCGCGCGGCGAAGAACGATTCATATGCAGCCATCAGATTGATTTGCCCGACCGCAGCCGCGGCCTGGCGTTCGGGGATCGTCTTCGGCGCGCTCTTCAATCCCATGCGCGCCACCCCCGACGCGATCGCACCGGAGGTGACGACGACCACGTCGAGGCCGCGATCATGCAGCGCGCACAAATCGCTCACCAACGCTTCAAGGCGTGTGCGATCGATGCGCTTGTGATCCGACAGCAAACTGCTGCCGATCTTCACCACCACGCGGCGAAGCTTCTTGAGCAGCCGAACCTTGTGCGGTAGCTGCACGTTCATGACAGAGCCGCCGCCTCGGCCGCGGCCCGGCGCGTGGCATCGACCCGCTGGCAGACGACGCGCATCAGTTCGCGCACCCCTTCGGTGGTGGCGGCGGAGATCACGTAGAACTCGACGCCACGGGTCGCCAACGCGGCGCGCACGGCGGGCAGTTGCGCCCGCGCTTCGGCGAGGTCGATCTTGTTCGCAACGATGATCTGCGGCTTGGTGGCCAACTCCGCGTCGAAGCACGCCAGCTCGCGATTGATCACATCGAAGTCTGCCAGCGGATCACGCCCGGTCAGTCCGCTGATGTCGAGCAGGTGAATCAACAGAGCGGTACGCGACAGGTGTCGCAGGAATCGCAGCCCGAGCCCGTGACCGTCATGCGCCCCTTCGATGAGTCCCGGCACGTCGGCAAGAACAAAGGTATGGTCCTCATTGCAGCGCACCACTCCGAGGTGCGGCACCAAGGTGGTGAACGGATAGTCCGCGATGCGCGGACGAGCGGCCGACACCGCGCTGATCAGCGTCGACTTGCCGGTGTTGGGGAAGCCGACCAGGCCGACATCCGCGAGTAACCGCAGCTCCAACTTGAGCGTGCGCACTTCGCCCGCTAGGCCCGGCTGCGCGTATTGCGGCGCCTGCCGCGTAGGCGTGGCGTAGTTGGCGTTGCCTCTGCCGCCGCGCCCGCCGCGCGCAACCACCGCGCGCTCGCCCACCGCACGAATGTCGGCGAGAATCTCGCCCAAGTCCACATCGCGCACGATCGTCCCCGCTGGCACACGGACGACGCGATCGGCACCGGCATGCCCGAACTGGCACTTGCCGCGGCCGTCTTCGCCCGACTCGGCGCGTACGATCGGCTGAAATTTGAAATCGAGCAATGTCGTGAGGCCGGCGTGCGCTTCGAAAATCACGTCGCCGCCGTTGCCGCCGTCGCCGCCGGCAGGACCGCCCTTGGGGCGATACTTCTCGCGCAGGAAGCTGACGCAGCCCGCCCCGCCGTCGCCGGCGTACACGGTGACCTCGGCTTCATCTATGAATCTCATGTTCGCGCGGCCCGGATCCTTATCCTGCCTAGAAAATGGATCGCTGTTGCCGCTCTCTTGGGTCACCCCAGCACGGGGAGTGGGCGACCACCGCGGGGCGCCCGACACGGACGACTCCTGGTCGGCGCGCGTTTAGACCGGGAAGACGTGGGCCTGCTTGCGATCCTTGCCGACGCGCTCGTAGCGCACGATGCCGTCGATCAGGGCGAACAGCGTGAAGTCGCGGCCCATGCCGACGTTCTTGCCGGGATGGATGCGGGTGCCGATCTGGCGTACCAGAATGTTGCCCGCGCGCGCCAACTCACCGCCGTACAACTTCACACCACGGCGCTGCCCGGCGCTGTCGCGCCCGTTGCGCGTGCTCCCCTGTCCCTTTTTGTGAGCCATGACTTACTCCGCCTCGATACCCGTAACCCGCACGGTGGTCTCGTACTGGCGATGCCCCTGGTGACGGCGATAGTTTTTGCGGCGCTTCTTCTTGAACACCAGGATCTTCTTGGCGCGCCCTTGTCGCACGATCTCTGCGGCGACGCGTACGCCGGTGAGCAGCGGGGCGCCGACCTTCACCGCGCCGTTCGCCGACGCCATGAGCACCTCGGTGAATGCCACCGGATGACCGGCCTCACCATCTAACTTCTCGATGCGAATTACATCGCCCGCGGCGACACGATACTGCTTCCCGCCGGTGCGGATGACGGCATAGTCCATTCGGGGTCTCCCTAGTTCAGCGAACCACTTCTCGTACTGGACAGACTCCACCTTGTCAACGGTGGCTTGCCATCTTTGACTTGCACGCGTCCTCGCCCCAGGCGGCCATGCCCTTCGGAATCTACGATCGTCACCAGACCGCCGTTACCAGAGATTCGCCAATCCGCTAACTTCTCGCCACGGTAAGGCGATCGTAAACTGGAGGCGCGCCCGCGCTACCTAGATGGCATGTCAGGTGCACAAGAGGCGAGAGCCTCAAGCGATGTTTGCGCCCAGCATCAATGAGAGCCGCCAGTCATGACGGGTCAAGAACCTTCTCCGCTGCTGGTCCGGCGGTTGCGCCGGGCCTTGTGGGTGAGCTTGCCGGCGCTGGCGCTCTTTGGCGTCGCCGATTTGTGGCGCGCCTCGAAACTGAATTTGCCGACACTTCTGGTCCGACTCGCGGCCGCAGCAATCCTGAGCTCGGTGCTGCTGGCGCTACGCCGCCGCCGATTGCGTCCGTATACGCTTGGGCTGGCGCTCACCGCCGGCATCGCCCTTATTGTCGACACGGCGGCTGTCGGCGTGCTTACCCAAGACGTGACGACGCCGCACTTGATGAGCATTCTCCTCACAGTGGCGACGGCCACGTTGATCCCCTGGGAGGAACGGTGGCAGCTGGCACTGGTCGCGGCCGCCGAGGTGGGAATCCTCGCCAACGCTTGGTTGCTCACCGGCAGCGTGGCACCGGCGTTCGAGCGCACCGGCATCGCGGCGATCGTCGCCTTCGTCGGTTCGGTGTTCATGGCATACGAACTCGAGCGCAATCGCCGCACCATCGCCGAGCGCGACGCGGCGCGCGACCGCGCCGAGACCGCCCTGCGGCAGAGCGAAACCCGCTATCGCATGGCCGCGCTCGCCACCCACGACGCGATCTGCGACTGGGACATCGTGACCAACACGTTGCTCTGGGGCGATGCCGTGCACAGCCTCTTCGGGTACTTGCCCAACCAACTCGGATCAACCGTCGACTGGTGGGAGAACCACCTGCACCCCGACGACCGCGAGCGCGTCACCGCCGGGGTGATCGCAACCCTCGGCGGCCGCGACACGACGTGGTTCGCGGAGTACCGTTTTCGCCGCAGCGACGGCTCGTACGCCGACATCATCAACCGCGCACAACTGATCCGCGACGAGCACGGCCGCGCCTTGCGCGCCATCGGCGCGATGACCGACATCAGCGAACGCAAGCAGGCCGAAACCGAGCGCGAAGAAGCCGGGGCCGCGTTGCGCGACAACGAGCAACGCCTGCAGCTCGCCGTCGACGCCTCGGGAACCGGACTTTGGGATCGCGATCTCTACACCGGCAAGACGCGATTCTCGGCCGCCTGGCGGCACCTGTTTGGGTACGGGGACAACGACCTGCCGGACACCCCGGAGACCTGGGCCGGAATCGTCCACCCGGATGACCTGGCGCGGCTCGCCAATGACGTGCAGTCATATCTCAGCGATGCGGCATCGTCGTACGAGAGCGAGTTCCGCATCCGTCACCGCGACGGGTCGTACCGCTGGGTGTTGAGCCGCGCCCAGTTGCTCCGCGATGCCAGTGGCCAGCCGTATCGGATGCTCGGCTCGCACATCGACATCACCGAGCGCAAGCGCAGCGAAAGCGAGCTGCACCAAGCCAAGGAAGCCGCGGAAGCCGCTAACCAGGCCAAGAGCCAGTTCCTCGCCAACATGAGCCACGAGATCCGCACTCCCTTGAACGGCATCATCGGGATGACGGAGCTGGCGCTCCAGACCGAATTGACACCCGAGCAGCGCGAGTACCTGCAAATGGTGGCCGCGTCCGGCGACGCCCTCATGACCGTGATCAACGATGTGCTCGATTTCTCCAAGATTGAGGCCGGCAAGCTTGCCCTCGACCCGGTCGCCTTCGATCTGCGCGACGCCATCGGCGACACCATGCGGGCCGTGGCCGTGCGCGCCCATCTCAAGGGTCTGGAGTTGGCTTACGAGGTGCGCCCCGATGTGCCCGCGGCGATCGTGGCTGATCCAAACCGGTTGCGCCAGATCCTGACCAATTTGATCGGCAACGCCATCAAGTTCACCGAGCACGGCGAAGTGGTGGTTTCGGTGTCGCCCGAGGGGTTGACGGCCGACGAAGTTCGCTTGCACTTCAGCGTGCGCGACAGCGGCATCGGTATCGCCGCCGAGCAGCAACCGGCCATCTTCCGCGCCTTCGAGCAGGCCGACGGCTCCACTTCCCGCAAGTACGGCGGCACCGGCCTGGGTCTGACCATCTCGCGCCGACTCGTCGAGATGATGGGTGGAAAACTCTGGGTGGAGAGCACGATCGGCCGTGGCAGTACATTCCACTTCACGCTCTGCGCCCACGTTTGCCCCAAGCTCCTGCGCCAGGCCGCCCCGATCGAGTTCCTTACTGGTCTGCCCGTCTTGGTGGTCGACGACAGCGCTACCAACCGCCGCATCCTCAACGAGTTGCTCACTCATTGGCAGATGCGCCCGACCACCGTCGACGGCGGCGTGGCCGCGCTCGGCTGCATGATGCACGCGGTGATCGGCGGCACCCCGTTTCCCCTCGTGCTCGTCGATGTGCACATGCCCGAAATGGACGGGTTCGAGTTGGCCGAACGGATCAAGCGCACCCCGGCTCTCGCCGGGGCCACCATCATGATGCTGTCCTCCGCTGACCTCCTGGGCGAAGCCGCGCGCTGTCGAGAATTGGGTGTCGCCGCCTTCCTGACTAAACCGCTTCGCCAATCCGAGCTGCTCGAGGCAATGCTGCTGGCCCTGAGCCGCTTCACTCCCGGCGCGTCGGCCGCAATCGACGGCCCGCGACCAGCCGCTGCCTCGGCCCGGGCACTGCGCATCTTGCTCGCCGAGGATAACGCGGTGAATCAAAGACTCGGCGTACGACTGCTGGAGAAACGCGGCCACACGGTAATAGTGGCCAATAACGGCCGCGAGGCGCTGGCCGCCTTCACCAGCGACGCCTTCGACCTGGTGTTGATGGATGTCCAGATGCCCGAAATGGACGGCTTTGAAGCCACCGCCGCCATCCGCGCGCTCGAACTGGACCGCGGCACCTACACTCCAATCATCGCCTTGACAGCGAACGCGATGAAGGGCGATCAGAAACGCTGCTTGACGGCGGGCATGGACGGCTACGTCAGCAAGCCGATCCAGCCGGCGCACCTCTGCGAGATGATCGAGCACATCGTTCCACCACCAGACCGGTTGGACCATCGACCGGCGGCGATGGACGAGCACGGCTGCATCGATGTGCATGAGATGATGGAACGATTCAATAACGACCTTGGGCTAGCGCGGGAACTCGTGGAGTCGTTCTTCGATGAATCGCCCGTACGCTTGGCGCAACTGCGCCAGGCCGTGGCGCGCGGCGACGCGGCGGCGGTGCGGCACAGCGCGCAGGCGCTCAAGGACTCAGTAGCCCAGTTCGCCGCCCACCCGGCAGCGGCCGCGGCGGCCCGTCTCGAAGCGATGGGAAGCGCGCGCGATCTCGCCAACGCCTATGCGGCGCGCGTCCAGCTCGAAGTGGAGATCGCGCGTCTGCGCCACGTTTTGACCGCCTTCACGCAGCAGGCCCAGGCAGCCTAATCGCGCGGGCTCGAAGCCCGCACACGTGCCAACTCGCCCAAACCCATCGGTTGCCGCGAAATATCCTCGACAAATCAAAGCGAGCCGAACGGTCCTCGTTAGCTTTGCTCTCTACGCTTTCCGCACTTCTGCTGCTAATGTTTCTCTGCAAGCCTTGGCAGCTCACCCGTTGGCGCATCTCGTCACCAGCCTCTTGAGCAACCAGCAAGGCCCCGCAGTGGAAAGGGGATCCTGAATGAACGAATCGAGAGCCCGCCGGCGGCAGGCACGCGATGCCGAGACGCCCTTCGGCACACCGCGCGCGGCCCACCACGCGCAGCGAGCAACCATCAAAACGCGGGACAACGAGCAGCGCTTGCACGATCTGATCGAGTCGCTCGACGCCATCGTCTGGGAAGCCGACCCCAACACCTTCGAGTTCTCCTTCGTCAGCCGACGCGCGGAAGCCATGCTCGGCTACCCGATCTCGCGATGGCTGAGCGAGCCCGCCTTTCTGTTCAACCACATCCATGCGGACGACGTCGAAATGATCCGCGCACGCTACGAAGCCGTGATGGCCGTCGGTGGTCCACTCAGTCATCGCTGCGACTATCGCGTCTTGGCGGCCGACGGCCATGCGGTGTGGATGGAGGGCGTGTGCCGGGCGACGCGCGACGCCAGCGGCAGGGCGCGCCGGCTCAGCGGTGTGCTGCTCGATATCACCGATCGCAAGGCGGTCGAGCGCCGCTTGCGGCTGAGCGAGCAACGGCACCAAGCGCTTGTCGACGCCGAATCCCAATGCGTCACGGTCGTCGCCTATGACAACACGCTCGCGAGCATTAATCGCGCCGGCCTGGCGATGGTCGAGGCCGACTCCTTGGCGCAGATCGGCGGGCAGCCGGTGTTGCCACTGATCGCGGACCAATACCGCGCCGCGTTCGCGGACCTCACTGCACGGGTGTGCCGCGGCGCGGAAGACTCACTCGAATTCGAGATCGTCGGGTTGAAGGGGACTCACCGCATCCTCGAAATCCACGCGGTGCCACTGCGCGATGAGCGCGGTGAGCCGATCGCTGCGCTCGGCATCACCCGCGATATCACCGAGCGCAAACACTTGGAGCGCGCGCTCCGCACCCGCGCCCATCAGCAAGCGGTGCTGGCCGACTTCGGACAACGCGCGCTGGCGCTTAGCGATCTCACCACGCTGATGAACGAAGCCGTTGTGCTGATCGCGCAGACACTCGAGGTTGAGTATTGCAAGGTGCTCGAACTCCTCAGCGATGGCAGCGGCATGCGGTTGGTCGCCGGGGTCGGCTGGCACGAAGGTTTGGTAGGCCGCGCGACGGTCGGCGTCGATCGCGAGTCGCAGGCAGGCTACACCTTGATGACCGATGCCCCGGTGGTGGTCGAGGACTTGCGCAGCGAGACCCGCTTCAGCGGCCCGCCGTTACTGCACGAACACGGCGTGGTCAGCGGCATCAGCGTCGTGATTCGCGGATCGGCACAGCGCTACGGTGTCCTCGGCGCGCACACGACGCAGCCGCGGAGCTTCTCCCCCGACGACGTGCACTTCACTCAGGCGATGGCGAACATCGTCGCCCAATTCATCCAGCGTCACCGCGCCACCGCCGCGCTGCGCGAGAGCGAAGAACGCTATCGGCGGTTGTTTGAAACCGCGCCCGATGCCGTCATGCTGTGCGACGGCGAGCTTAAGCTGGTCGCCGTCAACCCATCCGGCGTGGCGTTGTTCGGCTACGACACCGCCGATGAGATGATCGGCAAGGATGTGCGTGAATTCTACGCGTCCGAAAATCGGGGCGCGACGGCCACCGCCAAGGAGACGCTGCTCCGCGTGGGGGCGATGAAGGACCTCGCGCGCGTGGGTTTGAAGAAGGATGGCACCCGTGTTCCGCTCGAAGGGAGCGCGGCCTTGATCCTGGACGCCGATCGGAAGCCGAACGCGGTGATCGGCATGCTGCGCGACATCAGCGAGCGCAAGCAGGCCGAGCAAGAGATTATCCGGCTCAACACGGAACTGGAGCGGCGCGTGGCCGAACGCACCGCCGAGCTCGAGGCCACCAACGAAGAACTCGAGGCGTTCAGCTACTCGGTCTCGCACGACTTGCGCGCACCGCTGCGCAGCATCGATGGCTTCGGCCGCGCGTTGGCGGAAGACTGCGCCGCGCAGATCGACGCGCAGGGCCTTCACTATCTCGCGCGCATCCGCGCCGGCGCCGAACGGATGGGCCAGCAGATCGACGCGATGTTGAGCCTCTCGCACGTCGCGCGTAGCGAGCTACATCGCCAGCCGATCGACTTGAGCGCCCTCGCTGAGCAGGTCGCCGCCGAGCTACAGGCCACGCAGCCGGAACGCGTCGTGAAGTTCGTCATCCGCCCGGGGCTGACCGCCGATGCCGATGCCGGCCTCCTGCGCGTGCTGTTGGAAAACCTCCTCGGCAATGCCTGGAAGTACACGCGCAAACACCCGACGGCGCGCATCGAATTCGGCAGCCTGGCCGGTGGCGTATGGCCGATGGCTAAGGACCGGATCCAGGCTGGGCAGGACGGCGGGGACCAAGTGCCATCAGCCATCAGCCATCAGCGAGTCTTCTTCGTTCGCGACGATGGCGCCGGCTTCGACATGGGCTACGTCGATCGCTTGTTCCGCCCCTTCCAGCGCCTGCACGGCGTCAACGAGTTCGAGGGCAGCGGCATCGGCCTGGCCACGGTGCAGCGCATCGTTCGCCGCCACGGCGGCCGGGTGTGGGCCGAAGGCGCGGTGGAATGCGGCGCGACCATCTCTTTCACCCTGGGAACAACCATCGACAGCGCGACCGCGGCCACTCGCGGGCACAACGGCGCGACAGAGCGGTTCGCGGCAGCGCCGGGAACCGACGCCGCGACCGACGAACCGCCGCGATGAACCAGATCCGACCACGAGTGACCGGAGCCAAGCCGGTCCTCGCCCGCAAGCGCGCATTGCGCGCGGCCACTGCCACCCCGCGCAAGTTGCTCGTCAATCGCCTGTTGGCGTTGACCGATCACCTCAGCTCTGCACAACCCTTGGCGACGCGACTCACCGACCTCTGCCGCGCCACCGTCGAACTGCTCGGCTGCGATCGCAGTTGCATCTTTCTGCACGAAAACGGCAGCTATCGCGCCAGCTACAACCACGGCGACCCGCCCGACCTCGCCGCCCTGTCGCCGCCCCATCAAGTATCGGCGCACGAACCGCTGATCGCTGAGGTGATGCGCACACGCCACTTGGCGATCGTCGACAACGCGGAGCATTCGCCATTGATCGACGCGCGGCGCGCCCGCCGCGTCGGGGCGATGGTGGTGGTGCCACTTTTCGACGAACACCAACAGCCGCTCGGGTTGCTCACCGCCGAGTACAACGAAAATCCCGGTGCCTTCAGCGACATCCGGTCGACGTTGGTCCTTGGGCTGGCGAAGGTAGTGGCCCAAGCACTGGTCGCCGACCGTCGCGCGGCGGCGGTGCAGGAATCGCAGCGGCGATATGAGGCGCTGGTCGCCTCCCTCGATGGAATCGTATGGGAGGCCGATGCGACGTTTCAGTTCTCTTTCGTCAGTGAGCAAACGGAGCGGCTCCTCGGTTATCCCGTCGCCCGTTGGATTGCCGAGCCCAATTTTTGGGAGGACCATCTTCACCCGGAAGACCGCGAGTGGGCGGTGGCGTTGCGCCTGGCGGCCACGCAGCAGCAGAGCGCCCACGACCTTGAATACCGGATGATCGCCGCCGATGGGCGAGTGGTGTGGCTGCGAGACATCGTCAGTGTGGTGGTCGAGAACGGGCGCGCCACCAGGCTGCGCGGCATCATGGTGGACATCAGCCGGGGCAAGCAGACCGAGGCGGCATTGCGGGCGAGTGAAGCACTCTTCCGCTCGGTGATCGAGCACAGCATGGATGCCGTCACGCTCATCGGCGCCGACGGGACCGTGCGCTACCGCAGCCCTTCCGGCAGTCGGATCCTCGGCTACGCGGCCGAGCATGACGCTCGGCACGACGTGTTCGGCCTCATTCATCCGGATGACGCGCCCGGCGTCGCCGAGACCTTCGCCCGCATCCTGACAACGCCCGGCGGCAGCCTGCGCTCGGAACTCCGTGTTCAGCACAGTGACGGATCGTGGCGGTGGATCGAAGTCGTCGGCACCAACCTGCTGCACGAGCCGGGCGTGCAAGCGATCGTGGCGAACTACAGCGATGTCACCGAGCGCAAGCACGCCGCCACGGAGATTCGGCAGCTCAACGAATCACTGGAGCGGCGCGTGCGCGGGCGAACGGCCGAACTCGAAACGGCGAACAAGGAACTGGAAGCGTTTAGCTATTCGGTCTCGCACGATCTGCGCGTGCCCCTGCGCGCGATCGACGGATTCAGTAAGGCGCTGGTCGAAGACTGCGCAGCGCGGCTCGATGACGATGGCCACCACTACCTGGGCCGGATCCGTGCCGCGACCCAGCGCATGGGAATGTTGATCGATGCGTTGCTCGCGCTGTCACGCCTGAGCCGCAGCGATCTCCATCGCACGGGTGTGGATGTGAGTGAACTCGCCCGCAGCATCGCAATGGAATTGCTCGCCACCGCGCCCGAACGACCGGTCGAGTTCGTCATCGCGCCCGGGGTTGTGGCCGACGCCGACGCGCGACTGCTGCGGGTGGTGCTGGAGAACCTCCTCGGCAACGCGTGGAAGTATACGGCTCGGCACGCCAGCGCGCGGATCGAGGTGGGATACGGGGAATCCGGGTGTGGGAACCAGGGACCAGGGGCGGTACGCCAGTCGCCAACCACCAATCCCAAGTACCCGGCAGTCTTCTTCGTCCGCGACGACGGTGCGGGGTTCGACATGGCGTTCGCCGACAAATTGTTCGCCACCTTCCAGCGCCTGCACACGGCGCGCGAGTTCGACGGCAATGGGATCGGGCTCGCCACCGTCAAACGCATCATTCACCGCCACGGCGGACACATCTGGGCCGAAGCCGCGGTCGAGCAGGGCGCGACGTTTTACTTCACGCTCGGCTGATGTCGACTTTTGATTTGTGACTTTCGATCTGGGAGAGTCGCGCGGTGACGCTCCGCCTGTACACTCGCGCTGACTGCCACTTGTGCGACGAGATGAAGGCGGTTGTCGCGCCGCTGGCACTACAGTTTGGCGCCACCGTCGAGCAGATCGATGTCGACAGCGATCCCGCGCTCGCGGCCGCGTTCGGCGCAGAGGTTCCGGTCCTGTTCATCAACGACCGCAAGGCGTTCAAGTACCGCGTCACTCCGCATGAGCTGCGCGCGCGTCTGCAGCGGGGGCGCTAAGCGCGCTCAAGGCGCCGTCTTGATGCGCGCGGCGAAGTAGCGGTCGACTGGCTCGGCCGTGCCGGCAGCGATCAGTTTCTGATACGGACCCGGCACGTAGGCGCAGAACGGATCCGACTCGAGGTAATCGCCGGTCATGCTGAAGGCACGCGCGCGTGAGCCGCCGCAGACTTCGCGGAACTCACACACGCCACACTTGCCCTTGAGCCGCGAGTAGTCGCGCAGCGTACGGAATAACTCGCTGTCGCGATAAATCGTCGCCAGCGCGGTCGCCCGCACGTTGCCGGCGGACAGCGGTAGGAAGCCACTTGGGAAGACCTCGCCGGTGTGCGAGATGAACACGAAGCCGTTGCCGTCGTTGACGCTCTTCGCGGCGCGGGACCGGCCACCCTTGATGGCGAAACCGACGCCGCGCACCGGCGCCACCGGCTGATTGCTGCGCCGAGCCGCGGTGCGCCGCTGCAGCAGGAAGCGCCGGTAATGCGGCGCCGCCGTGCTCTTGATGTCGAACGGAACGCGTTGCGACAGCGCGTACATCTTCTCAAAGACCACTTCGTACTGCGCGGCGCTGATCTCGTCCTCCGGTCGGCCGCGCCCGGTCGGCACCAGGAAGAACACGCTCCACAAATCGATGCCGAGCCCGGGCATCAATTCGGCCATCGCATCGAAGTGCTCGAAGTTGAAACGCGTGACGGTAGTGTTGACCTGGGTCGACAAGCCGATGCTGCGGGCGTGACGCAGCATGCCGAGCGACCAGTCGAACGAGCCGCGCACGCGGCGAAAGCGATCGTGAATCTCCGCCTTCGGCCCGTCCAGGCTGACCGCCATACGGGCGAGACCGGCCGCTTTGAGTCGGTCAATCACCGGCGGCGTCATCAGCGGCGTACCGGACGGCGTCATCGTCATGCGCAAACCGAGGTGATCGCCGTAACCAATGATGTCGAAAATGTCCGGTCGCTTGATCGGATCGCCGCCGGTGAGCACGAACAACGGACTACCGAACTCGGCGGTCTGATCGAGGAGCTGGAACGCTTCCGCGGTCGTCAGCTCGCGCGGATCGCGCGACGCCACCGCCTCGGCGCGGCAGTGAACGCAGGCGAGATCACAGGCGCGGGTGACTTCCCAGATGACGATGAATGGTGCGTGGTCGAAGTCGAGGCTGCGGAGATCCGGGCGCGCGCGGGTCATGGTCATCGTGCCGGGCATATCCAGGCTTCATGCCATCAGACCCGTTCACGGCACACGTCGCGTCGCGCCAGCACCGTACTCAGAATTGCAAAGCCATCGCGCTCGCAACCGCGGGGTTGAGAATGCGGGGGATCAGCGGCGCGCCTAGCCTAGTGTCTCGAAAATGTCCGCACCGCAGCCAAAGGTTAGGTGCGGATTGGCACAGGTTCCCTCTCCCTCTGGGAGAGGGTTAGGGTGAGGGCAATCACGCACCGCCACTTCTCGCTTGACCCTCACCCCTGCCCTCTCCCAGAAGGAGAGGGTGACAGAACGCCCACTCGCTCAACGTGCGCGATCCGACGGTACTGCGATTTGCGAGGCACGACACTAGAAGAACACCCCGCTGCGCTCGCGCAGACCGCGATCGATCATTACGTGAATCGCGGCTTTCACTTTATCGACCTGGCGTTCGATCACGCGATCTTCGTCGTTCGGATCGCCGTCGAAGTGCAGCGGCTTTCCGAAATAGATGCGGTACTTCGTGGGGAACGGAATCATCCCCAGCGGTCCGAGCCACGGCCAGGTGAGCGTGATCGGAAACGCGGGCATGCCGAGCAGCTGCCCGAGCCATTTCAGATTCGCGATCGCCGGCGCCTGCTCTTCCGAGCCGATCACCGCCACGGGCACGATCGGCGTGTGTGTTTCGAGCGCCAAGCGCAGGAAGCCGAGACCGAACTCCTGCAACTGATAGCGCTGGCTGAACAGCTTGTTCATGCCGCGCACACCTTCGGGAAACGCGATGACCGCCTCACCGTTGTGCAAGAG
>JBGOUW010000249.1:0-7310 GCA_041477755.1 Binatia bacterium | reverse complement strand
GATCTGTCGAAGGAAACCGCGGCGCTCGGTCCGATCAGCATGATGGAGATCGCCCCCGAGCAAGGGGCGTTCATGACCCTGCTGGCGCGCGCGATTGGCGCACGATCGGCGATCGAAGTCGGCACATTCACCGGCTACAGCGGCATTTGCATCGCCCGCGGTCTGGCGCCCGGCGGCAAGTTGCTGTGCTGCGACATCAGCGAGGAGTGGACGACGATCGCGCGCCGTTACTTCCAACGCGCGGGACTCAACGATCGCATCGAGCTGCGCATCGCACCGGCGATCGAGACGCTGCGCGCACTGCCTGCTAGCGAGACCGTCGACTTCGCCTTCATCGACGCCGACAAGAGCGGCTACCGCGCGTACTACGAGGAAATCCTCAAGCGTCTGCGGCCGAACGGGCTCATCTTATTCGACAACGTGCTCTGGCAGGGTCAGGTAATCGATCAAGCGAACGCCAGCGACGACACAAAGGCGATTCGCGAACTGAACGAATTCCTCGCCCGCGACGCGCGCGTGCACGCAGTGATGCTGTCGATCTCCGACGGCCTTACCATTGTACGCAAACGCGCCGCGGGCGAGTGAGCGGGGTCGCACGAGCGGCGTCGGCTGGGCCACGGAGGCTGCCAGCCGACGCCGCCGTTGCGGGTGTCGACGCCGCGGGTCTTACGGTTCGCATATCAAGTTGATGAGATCCGAATCGAAGAACCCCACCGGTGAGTTCGCGAACGAGTGGCTGCGAGTGATCAACCGGACTTGATTCTTCTGCCGGAGCCCATTGGTGTGCCGCAGCGGTACGCGAATCGGGAACAGCGCCGTGCAGGCGTTGATCTGGTCCTCGCTGAGCGGCAACGTCAGCGTCGCGCCGCTGACCGGGTCGCGCAACGACTGCAGGGCGTTGACCAGACTGGCCCGGTTGGCGGCATCGCGCGTGGTTGGGGCGACGACGCGAATCGGATCGGCGACTCCAGCTTGGGGGCAGCTGGTGAGATTCGGATCGACGTTGTTGAGACACGCCACCACGTGGAACTCACAGGTATCGTCCGTGGCGCTGCCGTCGAAGTCGCAGGTCGAGTCGTTGTTCTTGCAATGCTGGGTGTGATGCGGCCGGTCATTGAGGTCGGTGGCCGGCTGATTGTCCGGGTTGACGACCGACCACTCCACCAAGCACGCGTGGGCGTCGCGCGAGCGCACGCCGTAGCCATCGCCCGGAATCAACTCGTAGGTGCAATCGGCCGCGCAGCCGTCGCCGTCGTCGTTATTGCCGTCGTCGCACTGCTCGCCCGGGCTCAGGGCGCCATTGCCGCAACCGGGAGGCGTGCAGTTGGAGTCGCAATCGTCCCCATTCACCGCGTTGCCATCGTCGCACTCCTCGAAGGAATCGAGCACGCCGTCACCGCACAAGGTCGCGTGGAACAGCAGGGTGCCGCCCTGTGGCATGTCGAACTGCGTGACCTCGAAGCGAACGGTTTGTCCGGCAACCACCGGCACTTTGACGAGCGACGTCAGATCGGCGTCGACGTCATCGCTGCAGGCCAATTCGGCCGGCGCTGCGCACGTACCGCCGGAGGCAGTCAGCACCGTATCGTAGTCACTGCCGTCGGTGCGAGCGAAGACCATCCCGTTGCTCGATGCCGTGAAGGTGTACCAGACACTGTTGGAGTTCGGCCCATCGGTGCAGGACTGCCGCGGATCGCTCGCAGCGCTGGTCGCGGCGGTAGTATCCACTGCGTCAGCGAACGGGAGCGCGCCGATCAGCGTCGCCGCGGCGCAGGTGTCGTTCGTTGCGGGTGCCACGACATACAAATTGAACACCAACGTGCCGCCGCCCGGGATACCATACTGGGTGACTTCGAACAGGATCGTCTGTCCGGCCAACACCTCGACTTGGGCGGCAGATGCGGGAGGTACCGCTCCGCCGTCATCGTCACAGGCCGCCTCGGTCAGTGCACCACAGCCGCCGGTATAGGCCGTCAGCACGGTGTCGTAGTCGCTCCCGTCGGTGTTGACGACGATCGTTCCGTCGGCGGAGGCGGTGAAGCTGTACCAGACGCTGTTGGAGTTCTGCTCCAGGCCGCAGGACGATTCGGGATCGCTCAGGGCCGTGGTGGCGTCAACGGTGTCAATCGTGTCGCTAAAGACTGGAACCGAAATCACCATGGGCGTCGTGCACTCATCGTTCGGCGGCGCAACCGCGTAGCTGCGTCCGGCCGCAGCGATCGCGATCAGCAGGCATCCGAGAGACAGAGTCTTCATGGCTCCTCCGTGGTTCACTTCGTCGAGAAGGTCCAGTTCTGGATATAGGGCTGCAGCACGCGCACCAAGGTCGGGCTGGTGTCGATGGAAGACGCGGGATCCGTAAACCTGCCCACGCAGAACACACCACCGGCAGTGAGTGTGTACGGATTGGCGAGTCCGCTCACGGACGCTTGCATGCCGCTCAGCGCCAGGTTGTCGTCGTAGCTGAAGTTGCCGAGCAGGCCGGGCAAGGTATCGGTGGCGATGCACGGCCCCGTGGTGCCCTTAGCGGCGCACGAATCGCCGCCGTCGGTGCGACATCCGATGCGGTAGTCGCCGGCGCAGTACCCGCAGAACTTGCTCGCGCCGTCCGCCGTCAGACTCGTTCCCGCCGTACTCAGCGCGATGGGCTCCATCCAAGGGACGCCGATCTTCGTCCAGGCGACGTGATCGTCGACGGGCAAACACGCTGCATCGGTTCTTCCATCCAGCGCGCTGCAATGCCCGAAGGCATTCGCCCCGCTGTCACACAGTTGTGCTTCGCAAACCGGACAGATCGAGTGGCTCCCCAACAGGACAAGGATTTCCTGTTCGGCCTGCGTTAACGAGGTCATCACGCCGGTGTCGAGGTTCACGAAGCCGAACGATACGAGACCACCTTTGCAGCGACCCGGAGAAGCGCAGCCGGCGTCGTTGTCGCAGGCGAGTCCGTTGCTCGCGCCGCCCGCGCAGTGACCCTTGTCCGACTCATCAAGGCCAGCGGTCACCTTTGGGACGCGTGCAAAACGCGGGACGATGCAAGTCGCAATGATGCCACTGAGCCTCGGAGTCGGTGCGCCGATGGGATTGCCGGGCTCGATGCTCGACCCACGGGTTTCGCAGACCGTCTGACCCGCCGCCGTGCACAACGCCTGCGCGCCGGCCGCGACGCCGTTGATTGGATTTGGTGCGCACGTTCCCGCAGCGCCGCACGTGCAGCAGTCGGGAACGCACGCCGCCGGCGGTGCCTTCACGCCGCCGCGCACGCACTCGCTATCTTCGACGCACGGCTGGCCATCCGAGGCGCCGGCATTGGTACAGCGCGCCAGATACGCCGGCGCCGCGTCGCCGCCCGGTCCGCTGCCGTCGTTCAAGGCCGGTATGAACTGGGTCAAATTCGGCAAGCTGATCAACGTGCGCTTGCGCGGCGTCTTGTTGGTCTTTGCGCCCTGCGGCTTCGCCGCCAACGCCGTCTTGGTGAGCGCCTGAGTGAAGGTGTCCACCGATCTCGCGTTCATCGTGTCGGGGGCTTGGCCCGCCAGCACGCAGTCCGCCAGATCGTCCACGCTGCTCACACACGCACCCGTGGTCACGCATGTCCCACCTGCGGTGCAATCAGCGGTGACCGCACAATGCTGGCCGGTGGTATCGCACCGGCCGCAATCGCTGATCGTGGCGCACTGCTCGCCGGTGGCCGTGAGGGCGGTGCAGCGTCCTTTGCACGCGCGGCTCGGCAGACCGAGATCAGGGAGCAAGAAATCCGAGCAGGCGGCGCCGATCTTGGTGCGGACTTTTCGCTGCGCTTTGGTGAGGTCACCGGCGAGGCCCTTGTCGTTGTTGATCAGACACTGGCTGGTGTCGTTCGGTGCCGACGCATTGCAGCCCTTCGTGCGGTTACAGCCTTTGTCGAAGTTCTTGCACGTGCCCTCGGTGACGAGGTTGCATCCGGCGAGACCGGTACACGTCTTGGTGGGTAACAGGCTGCAATAGCCGGGACACTCCGAGTCGCCGGCCGCGGCGACCACCGGGCCGTCGCACGTCAATCCCTTGCGCGCGCCGTCGGCGCAGACGCCGTTGTTGGCGAGGCACACGGGCGGCCGAGACGTCAGCGAAGGGACGCACACCTTGTTGCCGTCCGCAGCCTTGTTCTTGCCGGCGAGGTTGGCGTCGACCGAAGCGATCACCGCTTTTTGTAGCGCGGCTGCATATGCGCTGGCCTGCGTCATCGCTTCCTTGGCGCACTTGCGGACGTATGAGCAGCCGGCGTCGGAGATGTTCGTGCCGCAGGTAAGGGCGGGGACACGGGAGGCCCCGAGTGACAGCGTGAGCAGCGCGGCCATGATCGCGCGCCGTAGGGTTGCAGGGTTCTGTTTTGAACCGTTGGCTGTCATCGGGACCTCCGTCCTTAGGCGATATGCGTGCCCTCGCGTCTAGAAGCTCTGGAACAAACCGCCACCTCTACTGGCACGGGCCGGTGGCGTTCACGTCCGTATGTTGGTCAGTGCACGTGCTGCCTTTGCCCATGTCGTGCGGAACGCAGGCGGTTGCCATGCCGATGCAGCTTCCACCGCGGCCGTCGGTGGCCTCGAAGTGCACGTGGTAAACGCGGCCGTCACCGGTCCCGTTTCGCTCAGCGCGCACGATCGCTGTTGCCCCGCCGATTCCCATCCCATCGGGGCACTTATCTCCGCTGCCCTGACCAAGCAGCGGTTCATCCTGTGTGATCTGCGTGACGGTCATATTGATCGGATCGCCGTCAGGATCTGAGATTCCAGCGACCGCGAGGCGGACCAAGGCGTGATTCGGCGGCCACAGCGTGCTCACTGGCGCCAGAACGGCGGCAGCGCAGCTCGGAGACCGGTTCGCGAGCGGATTCGCGGCGACGAAGACGTCGTGAACACCGTTCGTGTCGGCGGGCACGAGGTTCGTCGATCCGCTGTCCCATGAGACGAAGCGCCCATCGCCCGACATCGCGGTGACGATGAGGTCCGAGCCGTTCCCGCTCGCTTCTCCGCCGTCGAACGCGAGCGAGACACGCGCCATCGTACCGGTCTGCCGATCATGGACGAAGACGTCGTCGCACGTCGCGCTGGTGTCACCCACTACGAGGTTCGTGCTGCAGCTCTGGAAGGCGACGAAACGGCCGTCCCCGGAAATGGAGGTGTTCCCGCTGTCGCTGTTGCCCGTCGTACCGCCGAGACCGACCGTGATCTGCTCGGTCAGTCCCGCCAGTCGATCGCGTACGAAGATTTGGTCGCGCCCGTTGTAGACCGTCGTGTACAAATTTTGGGCGCGGCTGGTGAAGGCGACGAAACGGCCGTCGGCCGAGATGGCGGGAGACTTGTCCCCGGCTGCGCCGAGACTTGCCTGGCCGCTGTCAGAAGCGACGTCGACCCGTTCGGTGGCGCCCGTGAGTCGGTCGTGGACGAACAGATCGGTGCTCCCGTTCGTGTCGTCCGCGACGAGGTTCGCGGCGGCGCTAAAAAACGCCACGAACCGACCGTCCGCGCTGATCGCCGGCAGCCGATTGCTGTCGAGCCCAGGGGCCGATTGGCTGCCGTCGGACGCGACGTTCGCTCTCTCGATAGTCCCGGTCAGTCGGTCCTTCACGAAGACGTCGAAGTCGGGATCCCAATCGACATCGAAGTTCGATGCGGAGGTTGTGAATGCGACGAAGCGCCCGTCGGCCGAGATCGCCGCGCCGAACGAGTTGGCGCCGGGGTCCGCCTCTTCTCCGCTCGGACCGACGCTGACCCGCTCGATGGTCGCGTTGAGGCGGTCGTAGACGAAGACGTCGTTGTTGAAGTGGTCGTCCGGGACGAGATTACTCGCGGGACTGTTGAAGGCCACGAACCGCCCATCGCCCGAGATCGCCGGCTCTTGACTGAAGGAGGTCGCCTCACTCCCATCGGACGCGATGCTCGCCCGCTCCGTCATGCCGGTGATGCGGTCGTGGACGAAGATGTCCGCGGCACCATTCGTATCGTTCGGGACGAGGTTGTCGGCATTGCTCTCAAAGACGACGAATCGGCCGTCGGCCGACATGCGCGGCGGCGCGAAGCGCCCGCTGGGACCGTTGGCTTCGATCGCCAGCGAATCGACGCTCACCCGCTCCACCGCATGCACGGTGAACGGCGAGCCAAAGCAAACAGCGAACATGACGAACAAAAGACCCTTCTGGATAGCGATCATGAGATCCTCCTTGGGCCGGTCACAACCGGCGAGATGTGATGTAGTGAATGAACACTTCATACGGTGACAACTGCGTTCCACATCGACCGTTAGTCATCCGCGAGCGGACAGGAAAGAAACCCGCCCACTCACGGACCACGTGACTAACGCGCGCAGCGAAAGCCGGCGTTGTATTGCGCGAAGAACGGCGAGGGGTAGCCGGTGACAGCGAGCGGGCCGGCATGCGACGTGGTGTCCATGCTGCCGCCACGTAGGAGTGCGCCGGGGCCGGTCGCCGTTGTGCTCGCGCCCGACAGGCACATGTAGTCGTCGCTGAATGCGCCCCACTCGGGGCACGCCATCGACGTGGGCACCCAGTCCGCCACCCACTCGTGCAGGTTGCCCACCATATCGAAGGCCCCATACGTCGAGACGCAACTGCTGCGCGAGCCGGTGGCACTCACGGCATAGGTGTTGCCCGTGTTGCAATCCGTCGTGCCGTTATCGCCGCCCGGGTCCGGCGAACCCGCCACCGCCTGCTGCCACTCAGCATTCGAGGGCAACCGCTTGCCCGCGTTGCTGCACGCTTGCTGCGCTTGGAACCACGTGATGTCTGCCGATGGGGTGATCGGGGTCGTGTCGAGCAGAGTCGCACTCAGGCTCACGGCAAAGATTGCGCTGCCCGTACACGTCGTAAAATTCAGATGCGCCGCGCAGTCCTGGCCGTTGTTGCCGCAGACGTAGTCGTCGCCCGTCACCCCGCGCTGGACGGCGGTACCCAGCAACAGATCGGCCCGCTTCACGATGCCCCGCTGCACCTTCGTGATCAGCGTCTTGTTGCTCGTCGACCCGTGACACGCCGGGATCTCCCAGACGCTGGCTTCATACTTGTCCATGCAGAGCGACCCCACTTTCACCGAGTCGATCGGACATTTCGTCGTCCAGTCCCCCGGCCACGCCGCGGCGGCGGGCGCCGCCATCATCGCCGGGCCGGTCAGGCCGGCGAGCAGCGCTACGCTGGCCAATGCTGTGCTCAGAGCTTTCATCGTGTCCTCCTCCTGTTCGCGCCATCGGCGCGGGTTGGTGGGGCATCGCCCCGGTTGTCGTTTGCTGCGACAACCGAACAGCAGGTACGGTGCCAG
>JBGOUW010000264.1:0-7032 GCA_041477755.1 Binatia bacterium | reverse complement strand
GGGCGCGGGTGCTTCGAATATCAGTTTCGCGGTGAGGCGAACGGGGTCGATGCGAAGAACCAGCAACCGCCCGTCGATGTTTGCAAAGTAGTCCTTCGCGACAGCGAGCACACTTGCTGGTGTTGCCGCACAATGCACGAAGCCGTCTGCGTCAAAGCGCACCGGCCTGTACGTATCGCCCGCAACTCCGGCACGCAACTCGCTCTCGGGAACGATGTGATAGATCGGATCAGCCGAGAGCAGAGGCGACCCGCTCACTGCGTAGAGGCAGCGGCCCTCCGCTGCGACCACCTGTCGGAGCTCACGCACGCGTTCCCCGCTCGACGCGAGGAACGGTGCGGCTATCTTGAATGCTGGGCTGATCTGTCGACCGCATTCCAGAAATAGCGGGTAGGTCTCGTTGATCAACTTCTCGCAAGCCTCGGGCGACAGGTCTTCGGTCGTCAGCACGAGCAAGTCGATATCGGAATGCATCGGCATGTTCGCGCTCCACAGATCGCCGCGCGCCGCCGAGCCGAATAGCCACACCTCGATCAGATTGTCGCCGAGCGCGGACGCGACGAGCGAGAGATAGCGTCGTACGCAGCTGCGTTCATTGTCGTCGAGATGAGCAAGACTCTGGTCGTCGTCCATAGAAAGCCAGCCGATTTCCGAAGCAGCGCGAGAACAGCCTCTACCACGAAGGTACAAAGATCACGAAAGTCGGACGTCAAACTCCGCGCGCACAGAACATCGAGAAGGTAGCGCGGGGTCCCGCCCGCGTTCGCGTTGTGATGCAACCCAAGAAGGCGGGCGAGCCGCCCGCCCTACCGGGACAGGGACGCCCTTGATTTCGCTCTGCGACTCTGCGTCTCTGCGTTGAGTCCTTCGAGGCCCATGTACCGCCGCGCACCCTTCATCTGGACCAGCAAGCAAGAAATCGACCCGCTCGCGCTGTGGCGCGTGTTCTTTGGCGGACCGACGCGCCGCGAGGAAGGAACCAATCGCTGGTTTCTGTTTCGGCGCGGGTTCGAGTTACCCGCAGGTGTCGACGAGGCGCGGCTGACGATCACGGTCGACGGACGCTATCAGCTCTTCATCAACGGCACGCGCGTCGGCCGCGGACCGGTCCGCTGCGATCCGCTGCATCAGCGCACCGACACCTACGACGTCGCGCCGCATTTGCATGCGGGAGCCAACGTCATCGCCGTGCTGGTGCGTGTCTACGGCGTCGATACGTCCTGGTACCAGCGCGTCGAAGGACACTGGCAACCGGTGTTCGGCGACGGCGGGCTGTACTGCGATGCGCAGATTCGCTGCGGCGAGTCCACGATCGATCTGTTGTCCGATGAGCAATGGCGGTGTTGTGAGTGCACCGCCTGGCAGCGCGACACTCCTCGCTCGGCATGGGGACTCGGCTTCATCGAGGTCCACGACGCGAACCAGATGCCATCGGGTTGGACTCACGCAGACTTCGACGACTCGCAGTGGGACCGCGTTCACATTCTCAGTGCCGGCGGCGGGCCGCCCGATTCAATGATGGGTGGCATGAAGATCGAACCCTTCCCTACTCTGTTGGCGCGCGAGATTCCCTTTCTGATCGAGACGCCGGCCGCACCGCAGCGGGTCCTATGCTGGTACGGCGCCGTGCCGAATCCCGCCCTCGCAATCGAACGCCAACTCTATGACGAAGCCCTCGTCGATTTGCCGCCTGCCGTGATCGACCAGCCCGATGCGCTACTCGCGCCCGATGAGCACAGCACCGTGATTCGTACCACGCCGGAAGCCGACGTGTCGCTTCTGCTCGACTTCGGCCGGATCCATTCCGGCTACCCCTTCATCGAGCTCGACGCGTTCGGCGGTGAGATCATCGACCTCGCTGTTGCTGAGAGCATTCCGGGAGAGTGGGATACGGGGCTACCGATGCAGCCCCGCCTTGACGTCGAACGGGGTCACGGCATGCATCTCTTCCGCTACATTGCGCGGCTCGGCCACCAGCGCTTCGAGCGTTTCGAATGGGCCGCCGTGCGCTACATGCAAGTGACCGTACGCAACGCGCCCAACGGTGTGCGCATTCTCAACGTCGGCTCAACGTTCACCCGTTATCCCGCCGAAGAACGCGGCGCGTTCACCTGCTCCGACGAGTTGCTCACTCGCCTGTGGGACATCGGTCGCTACACCCTGCAACTCTGTATGCACGACGGCTGGGAAGACTGCCCGAGCCGCGAGCAACGCCAATGGCTCGGCGACGCGACGGTCGAGTTTCTCGTCAGCCAAGCCGCGTTCGGGCCGAGCGCCAACGCGCTCAATCGTCAATTCCTCCTGCACGCCGCCGAGAGTCAGCGTCCCGACGGTCTCACGCAGATGTTCGCGCCCGGCGATCATCACAGCAACGCGGTGCTGATTCCCGATTGGACGTTGCAATGGATTCTCAACGCCGAGCAGCATTGGCTCTACACCGGCGATCTCGACACGATCGAGCAGATCTTCCCGGCGATCCAACGCGCGCTGGCGTGGTTCGCGAGCCAGATCGGCCCGCACGATCTCGTTGCGGACCTGCCGTACTGGCACTTCATGGATTGGGCGGCGGTCGGCCGGCACGGCGAAGCGGCGGCGCTCAACGCTGAACTTGTCGGAGCACTGCGCGCCGCGGCGCAACTCGCGCGCGCACTCGAATCGCCGCGCGCGGCACGCAACTACGATGCGCTTGCCGTTCGCATCTGCACGGCACTCAACGTTCGCCACTGGGACGCGGTCCGTGGCGTCTACGTCGACATCGTCGATCCCGCTACCGGCGCACAGGATCGCCGCGTGTCGCAGCACGCCAACGGTGCAGCGATTCTGTGGGGCGTCGCGCCACCCGAGCGCTGGCCGTCGATGATCGACTACATCACCGATCCCAGGCGGCTGAAATTCACCGCCGCGCCGCCGATCGCGCCAACGGGCGAACCGTTCGATCCGAACAACGATGTCGTCCTCGCTAACACCTTCTACAGCCACTTCGTTTACCGCGCGCTCTGCCGCGCCGGACGCTTCGATCGCGCCCTCGCGCTCATACGCACGCGCTACGGCAACATGCTCGCGCGCGGTGCGACCACCTTGTGGGAAAGCTTCGATCCCACCGCGAGCCTCTGCCACGGTTTCTCCGCGACACCCGTCTATCAACTTTCAACTGAAGTGCTGGGCGTATCGCCGGTAGAACCCGGATTCACACGCTTTCAGCTGGCGCCCCAGTTCGCCGATCTTGCGCAGGCGCGCGGCGTGTTTCCGACCGTCCGCGGCGACATTCACGTCGCTTGGCAACGCCATGGCGTGGGCATCGACCTCGAGGTTACGATTCCCGCCGGTTCGTGTGCTGAGATCGTCGCCCCGAACGGCTATCGCGTAGTAGGTGAGGTGTCGGTGCTCCAACCCGGAACGCATCGGGTCCGCTTGGAGACGGATTAGCCGCACGCCGATATGCAGGCCGCCATGATGGATCGCCGCGCGTCATTGCGTGCACGCCTGCCTCGCCGCTGGCCTGCGTGGCTGCTGCACGACACCTACGCCCTGCCCATCGACATCTTTCGCGTGCTCGTCGGCGTGCTCGCGCTGGCGTACTTCTCCAGTCTGTTGATCGAGGTACCCGACTTTAGCAGTCCCGATGGCTTGCTCGATCACAGACTGCTTCAGCGTGCCTTCTGGTTCACGCGCCTCAGCCTGTTTCAAGCCGGACTTGGGGACGCGTTCTTCTACGCGGTCTTCAGCCTCGCGTGCGTCGCCAGTACGGGCATCATCGTCGGCTATCATCCGAAGCGATGCGCGGCGGTCCTCTATCTCATCGCCGTGTCAACCTACCGCTGGAACTTCATCGTCATGTACGTCGACGACGCCATCATGCACCTGATGCTGTTCTGGTTGTTGCTGCTGCCGATCGGACGAACGCTCGTGTTGGCGCAATGGTGGCGCGACGGCCGAGCGTCTGGGCGCGCCTGGCTGCGCGTCACGGTTCCGGGCACCGCCCTGTGGTGTCTGCTCGGCAACCTCTGTCTGGTCTACCTGGTCGCCGGCCTGTGGAAGCTGGAGAGTCCGATGTGGAAGCAGGGATTCGCTCTGTACGCGATGGTTCGGCTGCCGATTGCGTACGGGCCGGACTTTTGGGGACCGCAGCATCTGCCGCTGCTGCAGGTGGCCACCTACGCCGCACTGGCGATCGAACCCCTGCTGCCGCTGCTGTTGCTCCTGCGCGCCGGGCACCCACTCAAGTGGGTCGGCCTGTTGTGTCTGGTTGCGTTTCACGCGGGCATCATCGCTACGCTACGCATCCCGTTCGCGAACCTCGCATGTCTTGCCGCGGCAGTGCTGTTCTTCCGCGAGGAAATCATGCTCGCACTCACGCGACGCGCCGGCATTGCGTTCGAGCGTGACGGAACGCGCGCACTCGACCGCTCGGGCAAGCTCGCGCTGGCATTCCTGGCACTCCTGACGGTCGCCATGACACGGCGACTGCCCGTGGTCGGTCTTCTCTCTCATCCCGCCTATGCGGCGCTGTGGTCGATCGGCATTGCGCAGGACTACCAACTGTTCAACTGGATCGACAAGAAGAACTGGCGCGGGGAGACTCACGCCTGGTCCGTTGCGGCCCCGAGCCGAGTACTTCTCCCCGCCGATTCACTCTTCCCGCGCTCGCTGCGCGGGGTGTTGCTGCAAGCCTATTTGCATGACGTGCGGTGGATGAAGGTACCCGAGGAGCATCGTGCGACGTTGAAACAAAGCATCTTGGCTCAGGCGGCCGGGCGCTACTGCCGCGCACGGCCCGCCGACGACAGTATCGTGGTGAGCGCGGTCATCCAGCGCATCGAGCCCACCGATGTCGCGCTAAAGCAGCGCGCACACACCTTCTTGATGGAGTTTCAATGCCGCAAGCGCCAGGCGGTTCTGTGCCGCACGTTCGTCCATCCCGATCGTGACCCGCAATGTCGCTGGCCAGCGTGGGCGAATGACAGCCTGGCGGAGCAATCCGACTAAGCACGACGCTGCGAACGCGCCATCCCGTAGACCTCCCACGCCGCATAGTGTAAGCGAACCCGCACTTCCTTTGGAGGACGCTCTTCATGCCCGACTTCGGTTTCTGGAATCTCGCGCAGCAGGACCCGGCGCACGTCGCGCTGGTCGAACCTGACGGGCGCCGCGTGAACGCCGGCGAGCTGCTCTCTTCGGCGAATCAGCTTGTGCACGCGCTGCGCGCGCTCGGCTTACAACGCGGCGACGTCGTCGCGACGGCGCTGCCTAACGGCGCGCCGATGATCGAGCTGTATCTCGCCGCGGGTCAAGCCGGGTGGTACCTCGTCCCGATCAATCATCACCTCACCGCATCCGAGATCGCCTACATCTTGGAGAATTCCGAAGCCAAGGCGTTCATCGCTGCCGAACGGTTCGGCGAGGCGTGTCGCGGAGCGGTTGACGAGATCGCATTCCCGGCGACGCATCGCTTCGCGCTCGGGAAGGTGGACGGCTTCCGTTCGTACGAGGAACTCAAGGCGGGCCAACCGACGACGCTGCCGCCCGATCGCTGCGCCGGCCAGGTGATGAACTACACTTCGGGCACGACCGGGCGTCCGAAGGGCGTACGCCGCGCCCTGGCACCGTACGATCCCGACATCGTTGCCTCGATGTTCGGCATGTTTCTGGGGATGTTCGGCATCCAAGGTGGCGAGGCCAACGTTCATCTCGTTGGCTCGCCGCTCTACCACACGGCAGTGCTCATGTTCGCCGGCTCCTCGCTGCATTTCGGCCACACTGTGGTGCTGATGGATCGGTGGACCCCGGAGAGCTGCCTCGACGCGATCCAGCAATGTCGCGTCACCACCAGCCACATGGTGCCGACCCAGTTCCATCGCCTGCTCGCGCTGCCCGAGAGTGTGAAAGCGCGCTATGACGTGTCGTCGTTGCGCCACATGATCCACGCCGCCGCCCCGTGTCCGGTCGAGGTCAAGCGCCGGATGCTGCAATGGTGGGGCCCGGTGATTTACGAGTACTACGCCGCCAGCGAAGGCGGCGGCACACTGGTCACGCCAGAAGAATGGCTCCGCTATCCCGGCACGGTCGGCCGCGCCTGGCCCAGCTCGGAGATTCGTATTCTCGACGATGACGGCAATCCATGCCCCACCGGCACGCCCGGCACCGTGTACATGGCGCTCGGCGTGGCCGAGTTCGAGTATCACAAGGACAAGGAGAAGACCGACAAGAATCGCCGCGATGGCTTCTTCACCGTCGGCGACATCGGCTACCTCAACGAAGACGGCTATCTCTTCCTCTGCGATCGCAAGATCGACATGATCATCTCAGGGGGCGTCAACATCTACCCGAGCGAAGTGGAGTCCGTGTTGCTCACGCATCCGAAGATCGCCGACGCGGCGGTGTTCGGCATCCCCAACGAAGACTGGGGTGAAGAGGTCAAGGCCGTGATCGAGCCGGCGCCCGGCGTGGACGCGTCACCAGCCCTCGCGCAAGAGATCCACGACTACTGCGTGCAAAAGACCGCGAAGTACAAGTGCCCTAAGACGATCGACTTCATCGCCACGATGCCGCGCGACCCCAACGGCAAACTCTACAAGCGCAAGTTGCGCGATCCGTACTGGCAAGGGCGCGAGCGAGCCATCTGATATCGAGAGTTGTCCCGGGTTCCCTCTCCCTGTGGGAGAGGGTCAGGGTGAGGAGTGAAGCCCACCGCCGGTACTCGTCTTTCCCTCGCCCCAGCCCTCTCCCAGAGGGAGAAGGGGGCAGAACACGTCCGCTCCAATTGCATTCGAGCTCGCATGTTACTGACATTCGCGAAACACGACACTAGGGCGTGCAAGGGAGATCCTTCACGTAGCGGCGCGTTTGCGCATCGCGCTTGTATCCCACCGCGCGCCAGAATGCGGTGCCGCCATCGTTGCTTTCCAGGACGATGCAACCGACTCGCCTTGCGCCCATCTGACGGAGCTGCGCTTCGACCGCAACGACGAGACGTCTCGCGATGCCGTGGCAACGATACGCGGGGTCGACCGCGAGCCTGGCCATGCTCGCCCG
>JBGOUW010000096.1:0-12128 GCA_041477755.1 Binatia bacterium | reverse complement strand
GCTCGATGACGCGACCCCGTCGCGCATGTTCGACTACACCTTCGGCAGCGCCGGGGTGCCCTCGCGCGTGGATACGTTCGTGCGCGAGCCGAGTGCCGCGGGCGGATTGCGCGAGATGAGCAGTTTCATCGACAGCCTCGGTCGCCCACTGGCGAGCAAGCACGACGATGTCGTCAACGGCGCCGGCGTGGCCGTGGTCACCGACGCCGTCACGTTCGACACCGTGGGTCGCGTGGCCAGCCGCGCCGCCGCTTTTGTTGCGACCCAGCCCATCGAGACGTACGAGGCCGCGCCAGCCAGCGCCGGGTTGACTACGATCAACTACGACGCACTCGATCGCGTCACCAAGACCACCAACACCGACAGCACGCATCGCGACGCCAACTACGACGTCGTCGGCCAGACCACGAGCACCGACGAGAACTACTTCGGCTGCACGGCCGATCCGTGCAAAGGCGCCCAGCGCGTCGAGCGACGCGATGCCCTCGGCCGTGTCACCGACCTGCGGCTCTACGAAGCCCGGGCGAACAGCACGCCCACGCTCAAGGCGCGCACCGTGAACGACTATGACCTGCTCAATCGGGTTATCCACACCACCACGCACCAGACCGAGACGACGAGTGGCACCAACAACACGACGGTGAGCTTCACCTACGATTCGCTCGGTCGCCGCCTCACTGTGACCGATCCCGACTCGGGCCTGTGGAGCTACGGCTACGACGCCAACGGCAATGTCATCTATCAGGATGACCCGAAGCCCCTGCAGCATCTCCAGTACTGTTACGACGCCCTTAACCGGGTCACGCGCAAACAGTACCTCCCCAGCGATGACTATCTACCCGGCCTGTGCGCGCTCGAAACCAGCCGGCAGATCCTCTACTACTACGAGTGCACCGGCAACAGCATCGGCCGGCTGTGCGAGGTCGACGATTATATTGCGAGTGCCCGCTCGGACCAGAGCCGGTTCGAGTACGATGCGCGCGGCCGCGTGATCGGGTCCGACCAATCGATTTGGGCCAACGGGCTCCACGCCTGGGTGTACACCACCAGTGGCTACGATGTGGCGGATCATCTGACGAGCGTGAGCTACCCCACCGATACCAGCACCGAAGCGTTGACCTACTACTACGACGCCGCTGGGCGCGTCGTCACCGCGAGTACGCCCGGCCAAAGCTATCTCGTCAACACGCAGTACGATCGGTTCGGCCGGGTGGTGCAGCAGAGTGAGGCGGCGTCGATCAGTCAGAACTGGGTCTACGGCGGTGCCAGCACGCAGTTCCGCCTGCAAGAGATCCGCGTCCAGCACGGGGCCGCGGTCATGCAGGACTTCCAGTATGGGCCCTACGATCCGAACGGGGATCTCCGCACCGTCACCGACAACAACGCGGCGGCCAGCTACCCGTACGCCAACGCTACGGCGCGCGACAACGACTGGAGCTACACCTACGACGGCGTGGGCCGGCTGGCGACGATGCAGAATCCCGCCTGGGCCAGCGCGGCCAGTCCGTTCACGTATGACATGCAGGGCAATCTGACGACTCGCGGGGACGGGACCAGCGGCGGGTTGGGTCTCGCGCCCGATACGAGCAAGCCGCATCAAGTGAAGTCGAGTAGCATTCCGGGCACGACGCCGGTGTATCAATACGATGGCAACGGCGCGTTGCAGTCGCGTCCCGACACCGACGGCAGCGGCGTCGATGCGGCGCAGCAGGTCACCTACGATATGGACGGCCGCGTCGCCACGGTCACGGTGGGCACCACCATCGTGTCGTATCTCTACGACTACACCGGGGCGCGGGTGGCCCGCACGATCCAGCAGGGCACCACGGTGGGGCTGCCGACGTTCTACTTCGGCAACCTGATCGACTACGACCGTGCGACCCAGGCCGTCACTCGGCACATCTATGCGGGCGGGCGGCGGATCGCGCAAAGCAGCGTCACCGGTAACCTCATACTGGCGCAAGCCGACGGTGGCGGGCGGCTGATCATGCTGGCGCGCACGCTCGACGAGGTCATGCGTGGTGACGGTCCGACGATGAACCCGCTGTATCCGCACTACGCGCTAGCGGCGGAGGACGCGGCGAAGCTGGCGGTGCTGCTGCTGCTCACGCTGCTCGTCCTTGATCGCGTCCCCGGGCGCGTGCGCATTGGGATGTTCCGGCGCATCCGGCGCGGGCACGTGATCGTGGTCATCGTGATCTTCGGCCTGAGTCTGACGCCGCTCACCTGCGCACGGCCGTCGCATGCGTGGGGCGGCGGCGGACCGCCACCACCACCGCCGAGTTTCCCGGTGTACTTCGTGCACAGCGATCACCTCGGTTCGACGACGTTGCTGACCTGCTACAAGCGGCCGGCGGCGGAGAACTGTGCCGACGGGACAGCGGCGCAGTACTTCCGCTATGATGCGTATGGAATGACGAAGGCGTTCACGAGTACCGGCACCGCCGTCACCGCCGGCAGCGAACTCACCGACCACCTCTACACCGGCCAGCGCTGGGAATACCGCACCCGCCTCTACGACTACGGCGCCCGCACCTACGACCCGCGCCTCGCGCGCTTCCTCACCCACGACCCCGTGCGCGAGTACATGAACCCGTACGCTTATGTTGCGTGGAATCCGGTGCAGTTCACCGACCCGACGGGGATGGAGACATTCGGCTTGGATGGGGCCATGGCGTTCATGTGTGCATGGGACAATGGGCTCGACGCAGAAACGGCTGGGCATGCGGCTGCGATGGCTGGGGGTTTTGCGGGTGGGGGCAACGGAGCGTTTGCATCAGCAGGTGGGGGCACGTCAGCAAACCCGCTCGCCGCAGCTTTCGCGCAGGCGCTGAGTTCGGTTGTCAGCGCTCTCCAATTCGTATCCGATATGACGGCGGCGGCAACGGCACAAGGTGGCGGGGTGATGACGGCGGCAAGCGCCGTGCCCGCCTCATTCGCCACGGACGCCGTTCCGACAGGAGGATCGAGCTCCTCAGCTGGATTGGCACCGCAGAGTTTTGGGTTGGCGTACTCGTCAAACGCGGTAGCAGGTGGAGGCTCCTCTGGCGCCGTTGCGGACATCAACGCGCTGATGGGCTTCTTCCCCGGCAGTGCCCCCGGCGGCGGGAACGGCTACAGGTATGGGGAGGCTGCAGGTGGTGCGATATTCGGGAGCCTCCCCGGAAATTCTTTGGGTATGCCGAGTCAGCCGAGCAGCAGTGCCTGGGGCGCAAGCCTGACGTATGCCAGCTTGGGTCCTTTTCTCAGCAACGCAACCTCGGTCTACCAACTGGAAGGCTATTTCCAATCGACTCAGGTGAACATCGGACCTGTGAGTGCACAATTGGACACTGCTGGGAGTATCTACGTTGTTTCTCTGACGTTTGGCGCGGGACCGGGCGGATTTTCGGTGGCGTCATTCACCAGCTTCACACCGGCAGGCTCTATCTCGGGGCGCAACTACTGACGGATCTAGGCCATGGACATGGAACGTACGATTACGCGACGACTTTGCCTTGCCAGATTTGGACGACGTCAATTGGGCTCGACCGTGACTCTTCGTGTTACGGGCGAGCTGGTCGAGATCTGGTACATCTTTTGGCCGTTTCGGCCTGCTCTCAGCATTCCGATTTCTAGCGTTCACGCGATCCAGGACGCGATGTATGCGTGGTACTATCCATTTCCCGCGCTGGAGGTCCAATATCTAGATGGAACATCGAGGCTCACGTCGTTTCGAATTTCCTCGTTCAGGTCGCTCCGCCCTGTATACGAGCATCTATGTTGCACTCCGATCGTTGCGTCGAGATCGTCGTTCCGATCGCGGATTGCACTTCTCTGGCTGCCGGTGCTGGGAGTCATTGTTGCCGGGCTGGGGTGTGCGTTCCTTGAGCTGGGCAACGCCGCGACTACAATGGGCAGGATTGTGCTTGCCACATACCTACTGAACCCGATCGTGTATCACTACGTACTGCGTCGCCCAGATTCCGACGGCAGCCCGAGGGGTCATGTCGACCGCTGAGGAACAACAACCGGGTCAGGGGATGAGTGGGACAACGAAGTCGAACGGGACGATTCCGAGGTCGAATGTGGACAGGACTCTAACCCACGAACCACAGAGAGGAGGGCAGGGAATGAAACGCGCAACCTTGGTCGGGCTCACGATACTCTCGCTCGTCATCGCGCTGGCGGCGGTGGCGCAGGAGCGGGGCGTCACGGACTTCAATGGGTGGCTGCGCCAGCAGCATCAGGCTTCCGCGCCCGACGACGCTGTGCAGAATCGCCAAGCGATCCACGACCGCATCGCGGCGGCACGCGCGAGCCGCGGCAAGGTCGTCGCGCTGGCGCGCAACGGACGTTGGAAAAGTGAGCGCGCTGGGCGCGTCAGCGCCGCGGACGAGCAACCGTGGCACGTCCAGCTCCAGCACAACACCGACGACGGTACGATCTCCGGACATCTCGGCGTGGTCGGCTCCGGCCTGTTCAGCGACGGCATCATCAGCGGTCACGTCGACGGCCGCAGCGTCACCGGTGTCGTGACGGACGACAGCGGCGCCCAACTCGCCACCTTCACGGGTACCGTCTCTCGTAGTGGCATGATCGGCACCTACCTCACCACCGACGGCGACTCCGGTTCGTGGAGTTACGACGACCCCGCCGCGCAGCCGCGCGTCGACACGGTTGCCACGAGTGAGAGCGCGACCGACGCGCCACTCGCCGCGGCCAATTCGCCGACTGCGGATGCGGTGCCGATGAGTGATGTCGGCGAAGACGCTAACCCGGAGTGAACGCCAAGGCGCCCCGACGCGAGGGCGCAACGAGAATGTGAAACCGCCGATGCACGCCGATGGACGCGGACCGGGAAGGCAACGCCGGGGCGCGGAGGCGCAGAGATGCAGGGCGGATCGGATCGGGTCCTCTGCGGCTCAGCGCCTTTGCGACTCTGCGTTGAATTCCGTTCCCGGACACCTCAATCAGTCGCTTGTGTGAACCCCAGCGCCCGCAACCCCCGGCGGATGGTCTCGGCGGCACGGTCGAGGTCGGCGGGATTCGGGTTGGGGTCTTGGTTCGCGAAGTCGAGATCGTGCACGGCCTGGATTGGAACGAGATGGAAGTGAACGTGCGGCACTTCGATTCCAGCGAGCATGACGCCGACTTTGAGCGGGTTGAAGCCGCGCTGAATGGCTTTGCCGATGGACTGCGCCACGGACGTGAGGTGCTGCAGCAGCGCCGGGTCGAGGTCGAGCCAGTGATCGACCTCTGTGATGGGTACCACCAGTGTGTGCCCCGGCTTGAGCGGACGGATCGAGAGAAACGCCACGCAGCGGTCGTCGCGCCAGACGAAACGGCCGGGCAGGTCGCCGTTGATGATCTTCGTGAAGAGGGTCGCCATTCGCCGCGTATAGCAACGAGGTGGCGGGCTCGGCAATCGCTCTCGCCCTTGCTGTGGGCCAGGCCGCAATGGCGGAAGAGAGATTGCGCGCTTCGCCCAGAACGACAACTGCGCGAGGTCGCGGTGCGCTGCTGCCGGCTTGCGATCCGATATGGCTCGGGTTTACTGTCTGGGTGAGCAAGCGGGGAGGAGAACGATGCCATACGCTGAAGGCCGGGTGTTCCACGACGCTGACTCGCATGTGATGGAGACGCCGGATTGGGTTGTGCCCTACGCCGATCCGGGCATCCGCGAACGGCTGCGGCCGCTCTACGTCAGCACGGTGAAGCCGGGCGAAGACCAGCTGATCGACAAGTTGCGGCGGCAGCACCGCGATCCGGCGGAGCGCCCGCAGCTGGAAGCTGAGATCATGTTGCGCAAGAACTGGAGCGCGCTGGGCTCGTTCATCAAGGAAGATCGGCCGCGTGCGCTCGATTTGCTCGGCTTCTCCAGCCAGCTGGTGTTCAACACGTTCATGAACAAGTACTTCGTCGACTCCGAGCACAAGCAGGATCCGTCGTTCGCATACGGCCTGGCGCGTGCGCACAACCGCGCGATCGTCGATTTCTGTTCGGTCGACCAGCGGCTGCTGGCGGTCGGTTACGTGCCGCTTGCCGATTTTGAGCTGGCGAAGGCGATGGCGAGCGAAGCGATCGCCATGGGCTGCAAGGCGCTGCTGATTCCGTCGGCATGCCCGAAGGGGCACTCGCCGAGTCACGTCGGCTTGTTTCCGTTGTGGGCGGTAGCGCAGGAAGCCAAGATCCCGATCGTGTTTCACGTCGGCGGGGGCGGACAACTGCTGGATCCGAACTATTTCAACAATGGTCTGCCAATGGTCACCGACTTCCACGGCGGCGCGGAGAACTTTCGCTCGGTCGACTTCATGGCGATTCCCTTTCCGCCGATGCAGACGCTGGCGACGATGATCTTCGATCGCGTGTTCGACCACTTCCCGGAACTCAAGGTCGGCGTGATCGAGCAAGGTGCTGTGTGGCTGCCGAGCTGGATGCGTCAGCTCGACACGGCGCTGGAAGCCTTCCACAAGTCGGAAGAGCGGCTGCGGCTTCTCAAGTTGCGGCCGAGCGAATACGTGCAGCGGCAGATTCGCGTGACTCCGTACCCGACCGATCCGGTCGGCTGGATCATCGAGCAAGTTGGTGAAGAGGTGTTGCTGTTCTCCTCCGACTGGCCGCACGTTGAAGGCGGCCGCAATCCACTCAAGCGCTTCGAAGACAGCACGTCCACGATCAGCGAGCGCGCGAAGCAGCGCTTCTACGCCGACAACTTCGTCGACCTGATGGGCGCGGGCTTGGCATAGTCCAGCATGGAAGTGCTGTCGCTGCGGTCGGCACTCAGGTCGTCGCGACTTTGGTTGCTGCCACGGTCGAAGCTGTCGCTCCGTTCGTGGCCGGAGCGGGCTGCAGGAGTTCCTTGGCGGTGACCAGTAGACGGTCGATCAGAGTGAACAGCAGCTCGACGCTGTAGCCCGCAAGGAAGGCCAGCAACGAAGGCGTCAGGCCGCCCGGCAGTTGCTTGCCTCCGTTGAGAAAGAGCCATGGCACCGTGACTCCGCACAGCGTGCCGAGAAACACTCGCACGACAAACTCTCCGACGTCGGAGGGGTCGAAGCTGCGCTCGATCATCTTCGCGTACATCGATCGGAGAATGTAAACCGACGTGCCGAGTGCCCCATACAGCAGCGGAAGCAGGAAGCCACCCAGGATGCTCCCAATGAAGGCGACCGCATCTGGGATGGTAAAATATTCAAGTAGGGAATGATACGTACCAGCGACGTCGTGATAAGAGAGCCGCTCATACAGAAACCCATACTCCTTCGTGATCTTGGCGTTGAGCGCCGTCCAGCGTGCTTTCAAGGACGCGCCCTTTTCGTCGGATGCAGTCACCTGCCGATCTTCAGTGGTTTGAGCTGTGGCGTTCTCCTCGTGAGCCAGCGGAGGTTGCTTCGGATCCTTCGCGTCCATTCGGATGCCGAAGGCGAGCAGATCCGCTTGGGTCTGATCGAGCGTTCGCTGCGCGTCAGCAATGTCCACAACGCCCGCTCGGAAAGACTCGCCGGTTGCCAGCAAGAGGAGAACGGAGAGGGTGAAAATGCAGGCGCCCAAGGACACAAATTGTGCGCGCGCCAGGCGGCGCTCGCCAAATCGCTTGTCGGAGGCGCGCAACGTGACCGCGGTGACGGGGTTCATCAACGCCGCCAATCTCGCATAGGCGTCCAAGAAGCCGCCCTCGTCTTCGGACGCGAGCGCGCCGCCAGCGCGCAGGCGCGCGCAGGCCGCGAGCAACGGGCCGCGAATCTCGGGCGCGATGCTCCGTCCGCGTTCAGCCGCGAAATAGAGGAGCTGACACGCGTCTCGGATCGACTGAGCGGAGAGCTGCCCGGAGGCGTGGTCTGTCTTCGATGCGGATTCCTGAGATTGAGTGCTCATCGTTTCACCTCGTATGTGCCCGTACATCCCGATCACGGCGACGGTTCAGACAGAGAGAGGTCAGCGAGACCGACACCATGAGAACCTCGCCGCAGTGCTCGAAACTTCTGCTGCGTGCCTAGCACGCGTGGAGACGTGCGCACAACAGAAAACTAGAAAAGGTCTTAAGACCTGATGAATCTATGCAGGCAGTGTCATCGATGCCCGCGCGGCATCCGAACCCGCGCCGGCTCACACGCAGCAGATCGTGTTGCGGGGCCAAGTCCGCGCCCATCGGGTCGACGAAGTTGGTGGCGCAGCGTTCTTGATCGACTCAAGAAACTTGGCGGCGAATCGCCCGGCGTGTGCCCTGCGCACGTCGCTTGATCGCGAGGCGACGATTCGCCATCCGATCGTCGTCCGGCTTGCAAGTTTGGTCCTTGCTCGCGGCTGCGCATAGCCACTTGGGTTGCCTGCGGTCGAGCTGGTGCCGTGTCTCCGGCTCTCGTCTCTTTGGAATGGCTTGCTCCACGATCCAAGCGAGTGTTACTGCCAGGTTTGGGAAGTACGGCGCGCGTCGTTCCGCTGTTCGTCCGTGGACGAGAGGTGGCACCGGGGTTGCACAGTCCAGAGCTCGCCGTGTGGAGGAATGGTTGGAGATGAGGTTCGCGATCGGGTTGCGCGCAGCTTTTGTCACACTCGCCAGTTTCGTCACGCTCGCGCTTGCGGCTGTTGTGCTGCCTGCTGTGGCGCGTGCAGCGCTGCCGTATGACCTCGTCTACGTCCGCCAGCCGCGCTTCGGCGACAACACCAACACCACGTGGCCGGAGGTCGCGCATCCGGCGAGCATCGATCCGGGCGCAGATCTGATGCTGCTGCACCACGATGGCAGCGAAGAGGTGCTGGTGGCCGGCGGTGTCGGCGCGGTGACCGATCCGTTTGTGTCGTTCGACGCGCAGTGGGTCTACTACAGCTACTTCTATGATGTGCGCCCGCAAGCCTACAACAATCAGCGCGGACTGCCGTACCAAGGCGCCGACATCTTTCGCATCAACCTCGCGACGCGCGAGATTCAACAACTCACGCATGGTGAGTTCACTCCCAACACCGGCAGCGGACACTGGGATGAGTCGAACCCCGTCAACCCGCCGTCGGGATTCGACTACCTTGGCTACGGCATCTTGAATCTTGGCGCGGCGCCGATCGCCGGCGGCAAGATCGCCTTCACCAGCAACCGCAACGGGTTCGTCCCGCCGCGCGGACTGACGAATCCGACTCTACAACTGTTCGTGATGGACGAGGACGGATCGAACGTGACCCAGATCGCGCCGATGAACATTGGCAGCGCGCTGCATCCCGTGCCGTTGCGTGATGGCCGGTTGATGTTCAGCACGATGGAAACCCAAGGCCTGCGCGATACGCGCATGTGGGGCATCTGGGCGATCAACCCCGACGGCCGTAACTGGGGCCCAATCATGAGCGCTTTTCACGAAGGTCAAGCGTTTCACTTTGCCACCCAGCTGTCGGACGACGACTTGGTCGTGCTCGACTACTACAACCTCAACGACAACGGCTTCGGCGCGCTCTATCGCCGGCCGCTGCATTCGCCGGCGGGCGTGCCGGGATTCTATCCGGCGTTCGTCGATCAGAACCCCGCAATCGATCAGACCGTCGGCGGCGGCTTTCTCTACCCGTTTCAGATGCCGTTCACGCCGTGGGGTTTGCACTCGATCGTGCCGTTCACACATGGGCAAGATGAAGCCGCGCCCGTTGGCGCCACCGGCGTGCGCGTCGGCAAGTTCACGCATCCGTCGGCGGCGCTCAACAATGACCTGCTCGTGGTGTGGACGCGCGGCCCGGCCAACAACCTCGATCGCCCGTCGCCGCTGCCATACAACGACGCCGGTCTGTACCTCATCCCCGGCGGCAATATCGTCAACAGCCCGAGCGAACTCGTGCTGATCAAAAACAATCCCAACTACAACGAGGCGTGGCCGCGTGCGGTGGTGTCGTACCGCGCCGTGCACGGCGTCGACGAGCCGGATCAGTTGCCGTGGTTGCCGAACGACGGGAGCGAGCACGTCGAGCTGCCGGCCGGCACGCCGTACGGTCTGGTTGGGACGAGCAGCTTCTACAAACGCGAGAGTTTTCCAGGATTCGTGGTGCCGTGGTCGAACACATTCGGCGGCCTCGACGCGTTCAACACGGCGGAAAACGGTCAGAGCAGCAACTGGGGTGTGCAAGGCAGCGACGCCGGCAAGTACGACAACAGCGACATCTGGGCGGTGCGCATCGTGGCGATGGAGCCGGACACGCATCGCAGCTACGGACCCAACGGCGGGCCGAGTGGCGGCGAGCTGTTTTTCAGTCACGCCATGGAGCGCATGCGCATTCTCGGCGAGGTCCCGCTGCGGAAGTTCGACGCGTTGGGCAATCCGATCCTCGATCCTGAGGGCAATCCCGATACCAGCTTCCTCGCTAAGATTCCCGCCGACACGCCGTTTACGTTTCAAATGCTCGATCGCAACGGCATGGTGCTCACCATGGCGCAGACGTGGCACCAGGTGCGGCCCGGTGAAGCGCGCTACGACTGTGGCGGCTGTCACGCGCATAGTCAGCAGCCGCTGGCATTTGAAAACACGTACGCCCATCGCTCCGACTACCAGGTCGTCGATCTCGTTCACGGCACGCCGCTGTTGACGAAGGACGCCAGCGGCAATCCCGCGCTGCGCGCGGCGGATGCTCCGGTGACAGTGGAATTCTTCCGCGACATCCGCCCGCTCCTGCAGCGCAGCTGCGTGCCCTGTCACACCCGCACGAGTGCGAGTCCGCCGGGCAATCTCGTGCTCGACGACTACGCTCGCTATGACAACGATCTGCCGGGCGACTACGCGCGCTTGGCGAACGATCAAGATGGCCGATGGGGATATCCACCGCTGATCTTCGCGTGGCGGCAAACCAACGCGAGTCGCTACATCCGCAGCTTCCAAAGCCGGCGCAGCTTGCTGATGTGGAAGCTCTTCGGCCAACGGCTCGATGGTTGGGCGAATGCGGATCATCCGACGGAATCGGTGCCGGGGAATCCGGCGACACTGCCGAACGGCGCCGACGTGAACGCGGCCGATCTCGACTTCACAGGCGCGATGATGCCGCCGCCGGGCAGCGGTGTGCCGCCACTGACGATCGACGAGAAGATGCTGTTCGCACGCTGGGTCGATCTCGGCGCGCCGATCAACACGTACGGCTCCGACTACGGTTGGTTCCTCGACGATCTGCGGCCCACTCTTGCGGTCACCTCGCCGCCGCCGAACGCGAATGCGGCGCCGCTGAGTGAGATTCGAATCGGGGTTGCCGACGCCGATAGCGGCATCGACGTGGCGTCGCTGTCGTTGATAGCGGACATCGCGATCGAGGGCCGGGCGCCGGGCAGTCAACTTGCGGATCTCGCCGCGCCCGCGGGCGACGGCATCTATGTCGTGGCACTGACGCAGCGGATCACCGCGGTAACCGATGCGCACCTGTTCGCCGCGGTGGCGGACAATCAAGGCAACATCACGCGCGTCGCCCGCCGCTTTTCGGTAGGCAGCGGCGGCCCCGCGCCGAGCGTAACCATCCCACGGGTGGCGACCTCGACACCCAAACCGACTGCAACGCCGACGCCGACGGCAACCCGCACGTTGCGCCCGACAGCGACGGTGACGCGCATACCGCCGTCGCCGACGCGGCGGGCTACGATGACGCCGACGCGCACGATCACCCGCCGTCCGACGCCGACGCCGACATCAACCCGGCGACCGAGTCGCACGGCCACGCGCACCTGGACCCGCACGCGAACCTCGACCCCCACCCTGACCCGGACCGCCACCTCCACGCGGCGCCCGACGCGCACACATACGCGCACGGTCACACGCACCGCGACGCTAACGCCGACACCGACCGTGACCCGCCGCCCCACGCGTACGCCGACGCGAACCCCGACCGTCAGTTGAACTCCGTCCGCGACGCGACGACCGACACTCCGACGGCTGCTCTGTCTCGGTAGCCGAGCAGCCATCCAAAGAGCGAGACCAACCAATCGGCTGCTGGGATCAACCAAGTCCGGTTGATCTCAGCAAGTCGCTCGGTCCATCTAGGTGACCGTGACCGGAGAATAAGCATCGACGAATAAACACTTATTCGGCCCTGGCCTGATCCGCCGTACAGTGCGGCAAGCGATTTGCTGTGACTTCTACGTTGACGGACGCTGTGGCTAATGGTCTAGGAGGTTGCGACCGTGCGGACCGCGAAAGCTG
>JBGOUW010000622.1:0-2808 GCA_041477755.1 Binatia bacterium | reverse complement strand
CGACGCCACCGATCCGCGCGATCTCACGCTCGCCGAGGTCGAGTGCCGCAAGAAGGTGATGGAAGCGGTCGATCAATTGCGCCGCGACGTGCCAGAATTCAAAGACGCACACCTGTGCGACATCGCCACCCAGCTCGGCATCACTGAAAGCCGCCGCATGATCGGCGAATACGTCCTGACGCGTGAGGACAGGGACAAGCCCATGCCCGACGCGATCGCGCTCACGGGGCATTGGACCAAGTACGGCGCGCTGTACTGGATTCCGTATCGCTCGTTGTTGGCGAAGGAGTACACGAACCTGATGGCGGCCGGCCGTTGCATCTCGGTGGATCACCGTACCCATCACGCAACCAAGGAGATCCCGTCGTGCATGGCAACTGGCGAAGCCGCCGGTACCGCCGCCGCATTGGCGTTGTCAACGCACTCGCCGCTCAAGCAGCTCGACGTTGCGACGTTGCAGCAGCGTTTGCGAGATCAGGGCGCGATTCTGGAACGGAGGTAGATGTAGGGACGCAGGCTGTGCGCACTCTTCGCAGGGCGTTGTCGTAGCTATGGCAAGCCTCGCCACGATACGCGGGCTACTCGGACCAGCGGCCAGTTAGCCCCACAGCTACCGCCACCCCTTGCTGTTCGAGGCGCGCTCGATTAACAAATATTCGCGCGATACATGCGCGAAAGGGATCGCACCGCGAAAGGGAATCGCACCAATGGATCTGAGCTACAGTGCTGAGTACGAACAGTTCCGCAACCAAGTCCGGCAATTCCTGAAGGAGAATTGGCGCCCGGAAGACGCCGATGCCGGCCCACCACCGGAGAGTCAGGCCGCGATGATGGGCGCGGTGATCCGCACCGACGAACGCGCCACGCAGTTCCGCTTGAAGGCGATCGAGCGCGGCTACCTCTACCGCCACGTTCCCAAACAGTATGGCGGCGGCGAGCAAACGCCCAACGCACTCCAGGCGCAGATCGTCGCCGACGAGTTCCGCAAGGTGAAGGCGCCGCACGAAGTGATGGGCCAAGGTCCGAGCATGCTGGTGCCGACCCTGGTCGAACACGGCACCGAAGAGCAAAAGCAGTTCTTCGTCCGCGACACATTGCTCGGCAAGATCATGTGGTGCCAGGGCTATAGCGAGCCGGGGTCGGGTAGCGACCTCGCGTCGCTGCGTACCCGCGGCGTGCTCGACGGCGATCACTGGGTGATCAACGGGCAGAAGATCTGGACGTCGAACGCCGACACCGCACATTGGATGTTCTGCCTCGTGCGCACCGAACCCGACGCGCCGAAGCACGAGGGCATCAGCTACATCCTCATTGACATGAAGACGCCGGGGCTCGATGTCCGCCCGCTGCGCCAGATGACCGGCGAAGCCGACTTCAACGAAGTGTTCTTCGACAATGTGCGCGTGCCGGCGAGCAACCTCGTCGGCAAACGCGGCCAGGGCTGGATCGTGAGCCGCTCGACGCTCAAGCACGAGCGCGCGCTGATTGGCGGCTCGATGATTCACCGCCGTACGTTCGATGGCTTGATGATGCTGGCGCAGGCGGTCAACCTGCGCGGCGAGCCGGCGAGCAAGAACAAGGTGATCCGCAATCGCTTGGTCGAGATCGAGTCGAAACTGCTCGCGCTCGAGTACAACCAGTATCGCTTGCTCACCACGGGGGCGCGCGGCGAAGATCCTGGCCTCGCCGGCATGGTGACCAAGCTGTACGGCACGCAGCTCAACTACGACATCGGCAGGCTGGCGATGGACATCCTCGGCGATCGCGGCCTGATGGCGCCCGGCGAAGGCAGCGCCCCAGCGATGGGCATGTTCGTCACAGCGTACATGTGGTCGCTCGGCGTCCTGATCGCCGGCGGCACCGCCAACATTCAACGCAACGTCATCGGCGAGCGTGGCCTGGGCTTGCCGCGCGACGCGGCGACGAAGAGATAGGGCAGGTTTACAACGGATTGAACGGATTAATCCGATTAAACGGATTCCGGAAACCGCACGGATAGGTTCTTCAAATCAGTTCAATCCGTGCAATCCGTTGAATCCGTTGTAAGGTTTGAATCCGTTGTAGGGAAGGTTTTTTCATGGACTTTGGATTGTCAGCCGATCAATTGATGTTGAAGGACACCATCAAGCGCTTTCTCGACGAGCAGTGCCCAACCACACGGGTGCGCGCGGTGATGGAGAGCGAAACCGGTCACGACCCGAAACTGTGGCAGGAACTCGTCGACCTCGGCGTTGCGGGTCTGATCGTTCCAGCGGCGCAGGGCGGAGCGGGACTGGAACTCCTGGACCTTGCGCTGGTTGCCGAAGAGTTGGGCCACGCCTGTTGTCCGGGACCCTTCCTCGGCTCGGCTTTGGCGAGCATCGCACTCGTGGAAGGCGCGGACGCGGCGCAGCGCGAGCGCTGGCTGCCCAAGATCGCCGCCGGCGAAATCCTCGCGACCATTGCCATCGGCGAAGACGACAGCCGCTGGGATCCAGCGACGCTCACCGCGCAGGTGCGCGGCGGCAAGCTCTCCGGCGGCAAGCCGTTGGTGCCGTATGCGTCGAGCGCGGATGTATTGATTGTCGCCGCACGCGACGACCACGGCCCTGGCTTCTGGCTGGTCGAACGCGGCGCGCCCGGCATCGAGATCAGCCCGCTCAAACTGGTCGACATGACCCGGCGTGTCGAGTCGGTGACCTTCCGCGAGACGCCCGCGACCGCACTGGGAGGATCCCGCGCCGCATTGCAGCGCACGATCGATGCGGGCTGCATCCTGATCGCCGCCGACGCGCACGGCGGCTCGCGCCGCTGTCTCAGCATGGCGGT
>JBGOUW010000341.1:0-5619 GCA_041477755.1 Binatia bacterium | reverse complement strand
CGCCGCCCGAGATCGTGCGCAAGCTGTGGCGAATGCGGCGGGGTTTCCCCTTGGAGTCCGAGCAACTCTACGACAACCTCGCGCAGCGCGTCGTAGTTGAGTTTCCGCTGCCGAGCCAGTACATGGTCGACGGCGAAATTCTTGGCCCCGTTCGCCAGGTGACCATCGAGACCGGGCCGCGGCTGGGAATGATTCGGGGTTGAGGAGTCGGAACGGATGAAGCACAGAGGCGCGGGTGCAGAGACGGAACCGGTTTCCGCGTGACGACCGTCGGGGTGATTGGCGGCAGCGGGTTGTACGAGCTGCCCGGTTTGGCGAACGTCGAATCGCGTCGGCTGACCACGCCGTTTGGCGAACCGTCAGATGAGTTCGTGTGCGGCACGCTCGCCGGCGTGCGCCTGGTGTTCCTACCGCGGCACGGGCGCGGGCATCGCCTCTTGCCGAGCGAGTTGAATTTTCGCGCCAACATTCACGGCATGAAGCAGCTCGGCGTTGAGTGGTTGATATCCGTGGGCGCGGTCGGCAGCTTACGCGGGGAGATTGCACCAGGACATGTGGTAGTGCCGGATCAGTTCATCGATCGCACGGTGAAGCGGCCGAGTACGTTCTTCGGCGACGGTATCGTCGCCCACGTCATGTTCGCCGATCCGTGCTGCGCGGTGCTCATGCGCGCGGTCGCCGACGCGGCCCGCGCGGCGGGCGCGACCGTGCACGTGGGCGGTACCTATCTGTGCATGGAAGGGCCGCAGTTCTCCACCCGCGCCGAGTCGGAGTTGTACCGCAACTGGGGCGCGAGCGTGATTGGCATGACTAACTTGCAGGAAGCCAAACTCGCGCGCGAGGCCGAGATGTGCTTTGCGAGCTTGGCACTGGTGACCGATTTCGATTGCTGGAATCCGCACCACGACGACGTCGCGATTGCCGATATCTTGCGCGTATTGAACGCCAACGTTGCGCTGGCGCGCCGCGCGGTCGGCGACGCGGCGTCGCGTCTCCCGGCCACGCGTTCGTGCCCATGTGCGAGCGCGCTGCAGCATGCAATCATCACCGATCGCGCGCGCATCCCGCAGCAGGCGAAAGACGATCTCAAGGTCATCATCGGCAAGTATCTCTGAGAGAACTTTTCACCACAGAGGCACTGAGATACAGAGCGACATGGAATACGATCGGCTGACCGAGCAGATCATCGGCGCCGCGATAGACGTGCATCGCACGTTGGCGCCGGGGTTACTGGAGCAAGTTTTCGAGGAATGCCTCGCCGTCGAGTTGGGGTTACGCAAACTGCGCTTTGAGCGGCAGCGGCACGTTCCGATTGAGTACAAAGGACGTCGGATCGCCGCTGACCTCAAAATAGATCTATACGTCGAGAATCAAGTGGTGGTCGAGCTGAAGTCAGTTGAGAAGCTATTGCCGGTCCACGAAGCGCAGCTTCTTACCTATCTTCGACTGGTCAGTAAGCGAGTCGGCCTCCTGATTAACTTCAACGTTCCTCTGCTGAGGGATGGTGTGAAGCGGCTGGTGAACGGGTTTGAAACCTCCGTGCCTCAGCGTCTCTGTGGTGAAGACTCCGGTTTTGAGAAGTGAGAGGTGCGATGAGTATCGTGGTCGTTGGTTCGGTTTTTTTCGATACCGTCGAGACGCCGCATGGCAAGGTCGAGGACGTCATGGGTGGCGCGGCGACCTACTTCGCGGTGGCGGCGAGTTTCTTCTCGCCGGTGAAAATGGTGGCGACGGCGGGCGAGGATTTTCCCCAGGCGGAGATCGACTTCCTCACCCGTCGCGGTATCGATCTAAGCGGCCTGAAGCTGCAGCCGGGAAAGACCGGCCGCTGGACGGGCCGCTATCACGAGGACATGAACGTTCGCGATACGCTCGATCTACAGCTCAACGTGTTCGCCGACTTCCAGCCGGTATTGCCGGCGAGTTACCGTGATGCGCCGTACGTCTTCCTCGCCAACATCGATCCGAAGCTGCAGGGCATGGTCCTGGATCAACTCGCCGCACCAGGCTTGATCGGGTGCGACACGATGAACCACTGGATCACGTCGTCACGCCCCGCGGTGGAGCGCCTGCTCGGTCGCGTCGATATCCTCACCATCAACGATGAGGAAGCGCGACTGCTCAGCGGCGAGCGCAACATCGTCAAGGCGGCGCGCCGGATTCTCGCGATGGGACCGAAGAGCGTGCTGATCAAGCGCGGCGAGTACGGTGTGATCCGCTTCGCACCCGATTCGGTCTTCGCCATCCCGGCGTTTCCGCTCGAAGAGGTGTTCGATCCGACCGGTGCCGGCGATACCTTTGCCGGCGGTTTCATGGGCGAGATCGCGCGCTCGGGCGACACATCAGAAGGCGGCTTGCGGCGCGCGATCGTGTACGGCAGCGTGCTGGCGTCGTACTGCGTCGAAGACTTCAGCCTCGATCGTTTGCGCACGCTCACGCGCGACGACATCGAGCGGCGCTATCGTCAGTTCGTCAGTCTCACTGAGATTGTGGGCGTGTGATCGTGGCTTGTCATTTGGTTGCATGGGCAATGCCTGCGCCTCAGTCTCGATGCGCTACTGGCAGGCTGCTAAAGTTCGCGGGCCTTCATCAAGGCGAGAACTTCGCGGAGCTGTTCGAGATCGGACCGGTCAACCATCGCATGCAGCTTCCGTTTGAGTTCCGATTCGCTCATCTTCTGCCATGAGTAACTGAACAAGACTGTGAGTTCGACCTTGAGGCCGGTGGCCAGCTTCATCAGAAACTCGATCGTGGGGTTTTGCTCTCCGCGCTCGACGGAGCCCAGGTGCATCGACATGCGCCGCCGACTCTGTGCTCATCCTCTTGAAGAGCGCCCAGCCTCGCCACGCGAGGCGCGGAACCGCTGATGGCCCTCGCTAGATTTCGCTCAAGATATGCCATAGGCCATAGGCGTTATGCAGCTCTCGATCGTCATTCCCGTCCACAACGAGGCCGACAACCTGGTGCCCTTGCAGGCCGAGTTGCGCACGGTACTCGACCAGCTCGGGCAGCAGAGCGAGGTGATCAACGTCGACGATGGCGCTTGGACATACTGCGCCGGCGGTACTGAGGTCCGCGCGTGGCGGTCTTGCATCGCCTTGCTGTCCCGACGTCGTCGGGCGTGTGCGCAGCCGCTTCGCGCGTTGCATTGGCGTGAGCCGCGGCGATAGAATAGGCGCGACTGGAGCGATCCCATGGCCGAACAGTCCGCAATCACATTGGAAGAAATTATCGACCCAGCGGAACTGGCGCGTACGCGGGCGCAGGACGAGCGGCACGGGCGGAATCAGGAATGGCTCGCCGCGCACTGGAGCAGCCTGTTACCCCGCGCTCGCGGGCAGTTCGTTGCGGTCGCCGGGCAGGAAGGCTTCGTCGCGCCCACCGCTGCCGAGGCGTGGGTGTGGGTCGAGTCCGCGCATCCCGACGACGATGGGGCGATCGTTCGCTACGTGCGTTCGACTGCTGGGCCGCGCATCTATGTTAGTCGCCGGACGCTGGCACCTGTGCGATGACGGCGTGACTCGTCCGCTTCTGCAAGCCAATGTGGTCGCGGCTCACGGTCGTGCAGTGGCCGAAGATCTCCTGATCGACAGCGGTGCCGACCGGACCGTGCTGAGCGCGGTGTGTCTGTCGCGCCTGCGGTTACCGGCCGAAGACGCCCCACCCGGCGTCGCGCTCAGCGGTATCGGTGGACGCCGTGAGTTTGTGCTGGTGCAGACTGCGCTCGAGTTCGTGCGGGTTGACGGTGGCGCGCTTCGGGTGCGCGGCGAGTTCGCGTGCTTCACTGATCCGACAGCGACTGACTTCAGCGTCCTCGGCCGCGATGTCCTGGACCTGTTCGACCTGATCATCAGCCGCCCACGCAACGAAATCTTGCTTGTTGCTCCCGCTCACCGGTACAGGATCGAACCCCTCTAACCGCGAAGGCCCCTCGCCGGATTTTTCGCGGTCACAACAGCGATCGGACTCAGTGCCGGAGTTCACCGTTTGATCAATGACGCCCTACCGCGCTTGCCTTGCGTGCAGGCGCTGCCTACATAGGGATGCATGCAGTACACGGTGAGAGGCATCCCGGCGGTGTTGGATAAGGCGATGCGGCAGCGGGCGCGGGCAAGAGGAAAGAGCTTGAACGAACTCGCCATTGAAGCCCTCGCGGAGGGTATCGGCCTGCACGAGGTGCTCCGCCCGCGCCGCGACCTCAGCGACATCGTCGGTACTTGGCGGAAGGACGCGGCTGTGGAGGCTGCCTTGGCCGCTCAGGACCACTCTGACCGAGTGCGTCGGCGCATGCACGCCTAACAGCTCATTGAAAAACCCCGCATGCTTCGAGACGCGCCTGTCGGCGCTCCTCAGCATGAGCGGTGCTCCCCTCCTGCCACAACCTTTTTCCGCTCCTCCCGAAAGACCCAACCGTCGAAGGCGGCGGCTTGGAGTGCCCATGAACGAGCGCGGTTCGTCATTCCCGCAGTCTTCAAGCGGGAATCCATCCGGTCCGCCCACATCCCCCCTGGATGCCCGCTAGAAGATTGCGGGCATGACGGACGACGGAGCGTTCGGTTCAAGGACTGGAGGCGCGACGCACCTCTCGAAGGGTGCCGCACGCTTTCAACCGGCGACGAAGTTTCTTCTCATGCGTGTCCCGATCGGTTCCCGCGTTCTTCGCCGGATTTCGCTTGGCTCCGACGATGTGCGATAGGCAATAGGCGATATGGATCTCTCCATTGTCATCCCCGTCCACAACGAGGTCGATAACCTGGTGCCCTTGCATGGCGAGTTGCGCGCGGTCTTCGATCAGCTCGCGCAACAGAGCGAAGTGATCTACGTCGACGACGGCAGTCGCGATGGCAGCTTCGACGTGCTGCGTCGGTTGCAGGCGGAGGATGCGAGCGTGACGGTCGTGCAGCTCAGTCGCAACTTCGGCCAGACCGCCGCAATGGCCGCCGGTATTGCGCATGCTCAGGGTGAGGTGGTCGTGCTGATGGACGGCGACGGCCAGAACGATCCGGCGGAGATCCCGCGGCTGCTGGCGAAGATGAATGAAGGTTACGACCTGGTCGCCGGCTGGCGGGCAAATCGGCAGGATCCGTTGTGGAGCCGGCGCGTGCCGTCGGTGGCGGCGAACTGGTTCATCGGCGCCATCACCGGCGTGCGCTTGCACGACTACGGCTGCACGTTGAAAGCGCTGCGCGGCGATCTGGCGCGCGGGCTACGGCTGTACGGCGAGATGCACCGCTTCATTCCGGCGTTGGCCGCCGATCTCGGCGCGCGGATCGTCGAGGTCCCCGTGAATCATCGCCCTCGCCTGCGCGGGCAATCGAAGTACGGCATCTCGCGCGTGGTGCGCGTGCTGCTCGATCTGGTGACGGTGAAGTTCATGTCGAGCTATTCGACGCGCCCGATTCATATCTTCGGTGTCTTCGGCCTGCTCGCCACCGCCGTCGGCTTACTCATCGTCGGGTGGCTCGGGTTCGAACGACTGTTCTTCGACGTCCGCCTCGCCGGCCGTCCACTGGTGTGGCTCGGCATCTTGCTCACCATCATGGGCATCCAGTTCGTGACCATGGGCCTCCTCGGCGAGCTGCTCGTGCGCACCTATCACGAGTCGCAAGGGAAGCCGGT
>JBGOUW010000017.1:0-19547 GCA_041477755.1 Binatia bacterium | reverse complement strand
TCGGTGGCGGTGTTCCTTCGCCAGAGCGATGGCGCCTACAAGGTCGAGGACGAGCACCTAACGACACGGCCGTTGGCGGCGATCGCCGTCGGCGATCTGAACCGTGACGGCCGACTCGATGTTGAAGCGTCCGGTGGCGCGGTGGCAAGTTTGTTCGCGGGACTGGGTACTGGGAAGCTCGCCGCACCCGTGGACTATGCGGTCGGTTCTGGTACCAGCGCGCTGGCCCTTGGCGATGTGGACGGAGATGGGCGGCTCGATGTGTTGTCCGCGAACAGCGCCGGCACGATCACCGTGCTACTGAGCAGCAACCCGCCCGCGACGCCGACCAGCACGGCGACGCCCACCAACCCGCCGCCATCGCCAACCGCAACCCCGAATCGCGATTGCTGCGTGCAGCACAACTCGCCCGGGTGTGCGAACAAGCCTTGCGAGGACTGCGTCGTTGGATTCTTTCCCGACAATGGCTTTTGCAAGAACAGCGGCTGGGACCAAGGGTGCGTAGAGATTGCGATGAGCGCCGCCTGCGCCGCGTCCTGCAACTGTCCGGGGCCAACAGAGACGCCGACGATAACGCCGACCCCGACGATCACGGTGACCGCAACACCATCGCTGACCGATACGCCGACGGCGACGCCGACGGCCACGTTTACCGGGACCCCCGCGACACCGACGTTCACCTCGCGGCCGACGTTTACGGTGACGGGCACCTTGCCGCCGACGGCCACGCCGACAGTGACGCGGACCCCGAGTTTCACGGCCACACCGAGTGAGACGCCAAGGCGCACGCTCACGCCAACGCTGACCTTTACGCCCACGGAGACGCCAGCCGGCGGCTTTGGGTTGAGCGGCTCGGGGTGTAGCGTCGCCGGGGGCGCGATGTCGCCTGCAGGCTCGCTGTGGTTCTTCGCGTTGCCGCTGTTGCTGAGGCTGCGGCGGCGACAGTAGCGCGATTGCAAACACTCCAACTGCTGGCTAGGACACGCGCATGGTCGGGATCACCGGCACCGGCATCGTTGGGATCACCGGATGGAGCACGTATGTGCCGAGGCTGCGGCTCGACCGCCGCCTGATCAACCAAGCCTGGGGCACCGCGCAGTTGGCAGGAACTCGGGCGGTGGCGAACTACGACGAAGATTCGCTGACGATGGCCACGGAGGCGGTGCGCGCGCTGCTCGGCGAAACCGGCGGCTCGGTGCGCGGGCTGTACTTCGCCAGCGCCAGCGCGCCGTACTGGGAGAAGCAGATCGCAGCGATGATCGCCACGGCGTGCGATTTGCCGCGTCGCCTATTTACGAGCGACGGCAGTGGCTCGGCGCGTGCGGGCACAGCGGCATTGATAGCGGCGCTGCGTGCGGCGCAGGCCGGCGCGGCTGATGATGCGGTGGTCGCCGCCGCCGATGTCCGTGTCGGCAACCCGGAATCGGAGCTCGAAGGGCTGCTGGGTGACGCGGCGGTGGCCATCCGCGTGGGCACGCAGCAGGTCGCCGCTGAATTCATCGATGCCGAGTCGATCGCTGAAGAGTTCACGTATCTGTGGCGCATCGACAGCGATCGCTACGTGCAAGCTCAGCCAGGGCGGTTCTCCAGTCAGTTCGGTTACGCGCGTGATCTCAGCGAAGCGATTGGTACCCTACTCGAGCGCAATCGACTGAGTCCGAAGGACATCAGCAAGCTCGCGCTGTATTCGCCGGACGCTCGGGCGGCCAGCGACCTCGCCAAGTCGATGGGTTTCGATCTCAAAACACAGCTGCCGCCGTCGCTGGTGCCAACGATCGGATGCACCGGAAGTGCGGAGGCCTTACTGCAGCTTGCGGCGCTGCTCGAAGGGGCGAAGCCGGGCGATCGGGTGATCGTCGGCAGCTTTGGTGAGGGTGCCGACGCGCTGTTGTTCCGGGTGACCGATGCGATTGCGCAGACGCAGCCAACGAGTCGTCTGCAGGAGTGGATCGATGCCGGTGTCCCGCTGGCGTCGTACGAGCGGTATCTCAAGTTCCGACGCATCGTGGGGGGCGACGAGCCTACCGAAGCCATCGCCAACGTGCTCGAGTTCAAAGAGTTGAAGCAGGACGTGCGGCTATACGGCAGCCGCTGTCGAGCCTGCGGCACGGTGCAGTTTCCTATCGCGCGCGTGTGCATCAAGTGCAGGGGACGCGAGTTGGAGGACCATCGCCTCGCTCGTCGTGGCGGCGTGTTCACGTTCACGGTCGATCATCTCATTGCCAACATCGAGCACCCACTCATCATGTCGGTGATCGATCTCGACGGCGGCGGGCGCATTTATCTTCAGACCACCGATGCGGCCGCCGATGCGGTGCGGATTGGCACGCGCGTGACGCTAACCTTCCGCCGGCTGCATGAAGGTGGGGCCAACCACAACTACTTCTGGAAGGCGCGACCAGCGCGCGTGCGAGGTGACGCATGAAGGATCGAGTGGCGGTCATCGGCGTCGGCTGCACGAAGTTTGGGGACCTGTTCGACAAGAGCTACGAAGATCTCATCTGCGATGCCGCGTTCGCGGCGTATGACGACGCCAAGATCGATCCGCAAGAGATCAACGCGTCCTATCTCGGCACGTACTTACCCGGGCCAAACGGTGGTAAAGCCGCCGTATCGCTGGGGGATGCGCTACGGCTCTACGATCGGCCGATCACTCGTGTGGAGAACTACTGTGCAACCGGCACCGACGCCTTTCGCAACGGCTGTCTAGCGATCGAAGCCGGTGCCGCCGACATCGTGTTGGTGCTGGGCGCGGAGAAGCTGAAGGATCGTGGTGGCCGCGGGTTGCCTCGCCTCGGTCACCCGTTGCTCGCGAAAGGAAACTCGGCGCCGGGATTGTTCGCGTTGGCTGCCAATCGCTACATGCACACGTTCGGGATGGGACGGGAGACCCTCGCTAAGGTCGCCGTGAAGAATCACTTCAATGGGGCGCGCAACCCCAAGGCGCACCTGCAGATGGAAGTGACGGAAGAGCAGGTATTGAAGGCCCCGATGATCGCGTCGCCCTTCGGCTTGTTCGATTGTTGCCCGACCACCGATGGCGCGGCGGCGGCGATCCTGTGTCGTGCTGATTTGGCGAAGCGATTCCGCGACGACTTCATTCTCGTCAAAGGCTACGGCTTGGCGGTGACGACCGGCCGGCCGTATTTCGATCCCACCTTCGACTATCTCGGCTTTCGCTCGACCCAGATGGCCGCACAGCAGGCATACAAGATGGCGGGAATCGAGGCCAAGGACATCGATTTTGCTGAAGTTCACGACTGCTTTACCTGGACCGAGATTTCCAACACGGAGGATCTCGGCTTTTGCAAGAAGGGGGAAGGTGGTCGCCTGGTGGACGAAGGGCGTACGCGGCTCGACGGTGATATCCCGATCAACCCCAGCGGTGGCCTGAAGTCCTTCGGCCACCCGATCGGAGCTAGCGGGGTCCGGATGATCTACGAGTGCGTCGAACAATTGCGCGGGCAGGGTGGTGAGCGGCAGGTTCGCGCACCCGAACTCGGCTTGGCGCACAACGTCGGCGGCCCGGGCGCGGTCTCCTGCGTCGTGATCCTCGGCAACGACTAACCCGCGTGTCATTTTGAGACGGCGTCGCGGTCTTGTTCCGCGACTTTCAGGGTACCCCTGTTGCGATCCTGCTGTTGCAGGTTGCTACGCAATGCAGTCGGTCGAGGCGGCACGTATCCTGCTGCCCTTCGGAACGTCCTTCCAGAAGATTGCTGAGGGAAGAGGGAGCGTAGAATGGAAGCAGCTGCCAGCGCCGAAAACTGGTCTGGGCCCGCAACGTCAGCCGAACGGTCAATCCCGAAGCTGGCAGAGCCCGAGGTGCTCATGCCCTCGCAGTATCTGGATCTGCTGCGAGGCCACAGCCCGTACGAGGGCGAGAAGCGGCTGATGCTGGCTGTCCTGGAGGACGCGATCTCGTGCTTTCAGAAGTACTCGGGCGCAGACCAAGGGCGGCGCGAGCGGCTGTTCAAGGAGGCCGAGGAGTGGCTGCTCGATCAAGATTCCACGTGGGCGTTCTCCTTCGAGACGATCTGTCAGACGCTGGATCTGAATCCCGAGTACCTGCGTACCGGTCTACTGCGATGGAAGGACACATTCTTGGCGCGACCTGATGCCGCGGTTGCTCGGGTTGCGCGAGTGCGATTGCGCGCGGCGCGCCGACACAAGATCCTGCCGTTCGTGCCCCGTCGGCGGCGCAAGCCGGAGAAGGTGGCGGCCGTCGCCTGAGCGTTCGCGTCGCCACAACGTCATCTTTACAGCGAGTGACCGGATCACACGGCTGCGGTCCGTGTTTGGTGGTAGGTGGCCGCTGCGCGTCCTGCGCGCACGCGGTGGCACTTGCGTTGCTGCTCCACTGCCCGAATAAGTCGCGTGGGCAGGAGCAGTGCCGAACCTCATGTCACAACGTATGCGTATCGCCTCGACTGCGCACCTCGACAAGAAGCGAACAGTCATCCTGCTGCGTTCGGTCGTGATCTTCACGACCTCATACCTGGTTCTCTTCGGCGGCCGCGCGCTGTCGCTGAGCAATGTGGGATATGTTGCGGCGCTGATCCTCTCGAACGCCGCGCTGGCGCGGTGTCCGCGCGCTGTCTTCAATGCGCCGCAGTTTGCGCCGGTGTTGCTGCTCGGCGACACCGCGCTGGTGCTGCTCGGGCTGTATCAGACGGTGGGGTTCTCGCAGGAGTTCTTAATCGTCTACTTCTTCACAATCTTTCTCACCACCGCGGCCGAGAGCTTGGCCCAGATCGCCGTCGGCGCCACGTTGGTCAGCGGTCTGTACGGGTATTGGCTGTGGCTCAGCACTGACGGCCCGCTCGATGCGTCGCACTGGCTGCGCTTGCCGTTTTTTTTCGTGGTGGCGATTTTCTACGCGTTTCTCACCGATGAACTCAAAGTGGAGCGGCGGCGGCGCGAACAGGCCGAGCGTGAACGCGAACACCTGCGCCTGCTGCTGCAAGTCGCCGGGACGACGGAGGATGCGGCGATCACCAGCGAGTGTACCACGGGTATTCGGACGTTCATTGAGTCGGCGTTTCCGCACCTGCGTTGTTCGGTGCGTCTTGACGGCGCGGTGCCGGAGGATGAGCCGGGCGCACTGGCGCTGTCGATCGAAGCGTACGGCGAGCGGTTTGGTGCGGTGACGGTGCGATCCGAGCACGGCGTGGTGGGCGATACAGAGCGCACGATGTGTGCGCTGGTTATTCACGCAGTGGCGAGCGCGCTGTACACGGCACGGCAGGTGGAGGTGGCGCGAGTCGCTTCGCGGTTGAAGGAGGAGTTTCTCGCTACTCTGTCGCACGAGCTGCGAACGCCGCTGCACGCGATCATCGGCTACAGCGATCTCATCGAGAGTACGATTGATCCGGCTGCCGATCCCCCGATTGTGGAAGGCATCAGCCGGCTTCGCGTCAATGCGCAACGCTTACACGATCTCCTGGAGGAGATGTTGGGCTTCGCCAGTCTGCGCGCCGGACACACGCAGCCGGTGATGGCGCCGATGTCGATCGAGGGACTGGTCGGCGAGATGGCAGCGTACGTGAAGGACTTGCTCGCCGGCCGTCCCATCGACTTGCAGGTGGATCTGCCCGCCGACCCGCCGACGATCGTGACCGACTATCTGAAGCTCCGCCAAGTGCTGCGCAGCGTGCTGAGCAACGCCGCCAAGTTTACGGAGGAGGGCCGGGTGCGACTGGTCGTGGCCCGCCGGGGGGACGACCAGGTCAGCATCAGCGTCAGCGATACGGGGATCGGCATCTCGCCGGCAGATCTGCGCATCATCTTCGACGACTTTCGCCAGATCGATGGATCGAGTACGCGCCGCTTCGGCGGCATCGGACTCGGCCTCGCGCTGGCGCGCGGCATGATCAGTGTGCTTGGCGGCACGTTGGAAGCAAGCAGTCAGGTCGGCGAAGGGTCGACGTTTCGGATCCTGCTCCCTGTCGGAGGGGTGGGTTCGAACGGCACGTGTGGCGGCGCGCCACTGACACGGTCGACGCTGTCGCCCAACGGCGCATCGGAAGCCGAGTGGGCGACCGTCTGAACGGTGCGTTCAGATCATGCCGCTGACCACGGCGAGGAACTTCGCCAGCCACGGGCCGAGCGAGAACACGCAGTAGACTGCGGCCAAGCCCCGCATCACGTACTGGTTCAGCGGCGTCGGGACGTTGCGGTGTAACAACAGCAGTAGCGCGCACGCCTTCGCTTTGAAGAGCAGGAGGGTTGGACCAACGCCCAGCACTGCGAAAGCGTGACGGAGGAGCGGGTTGGCTTCCGCGCAGCCAAGATTGATACCGCTGTAGGTGGCGATGCCGTCGAACATTTGCAGCACGATGTTCAACGCGAACAGCTGGTAAAGATAGGGGTTGGCGGCGCGCTCGATCACGCCATCAAGATCCCACGCCGGCAACGCTTAGTCCACCGAAACCCATCAGTTGAGGACGTTTTCTTGCTTGAGCCGCTTGATGGCGTCAGCGGAGTAGCCGAGAATCTCGCCCATCACGTAGTCGGTGTCTTGGCCGAGGCATGGTGCCGCCCGGCGGACTGCGGTGGGCGTGCGCGACAGGCGCCAGGGAATCCCTGCGTGTTGCCGTGTGCCGACTTCGGGGTGCGGCAAGGATACGAAGAACCCGGCCTCGTTCAGGTGGGGATCTTCGGAGAGGTCGCGATTGCTCATCGACGTGAAACCGGGAATGCCCGCCGTCTGCAGTTCGCGGGTTGCTTCTTCCGGGCTACGCGGCGCCGTCCACGTTCCGACGATAGCTTCGAGCGCGTCCTCGTTATGTTTGCGGGCGGCCAACGTAGCGAAGCGCGCATCGGTGGCGAGCGCCGGTAGGCCCATGAGATCGGCGAAGCGGCGCCAGTCGTCGTCGTGACGCACCGCGATGGCGACCCAGCGTTCGTCGCCGCGGCAGCGGAAGACACCGTGCGGGGCCATCTGCGGCACGCGATTGCCGTCGCGCGGTGGCTGCGAGCCGTTCATCGTGTACTCCGTGACCGCTTCGGCGAGCACCGAAATGGTGGTCTCTTGCTGCGAGAGGTCGATGTATTGCCCGCGCCCGGTGCGGGCGCGATGGTGCAAGGCGGCAAGAACTGCAACCGCACCGTGCAGCCCCCCGTTCGGATCGCCATAAGAAATGCCCACGTGCATCGGCGGCCAGTCGCGGTAACCCGTCACCGACGAAAGACCGGACAGCGGAACCTGCGCCGGCCCGTATGATACGTAGTGACTCTCGGGACCGGTGGCGCCATAGCCCGAGAGGGCGATCATGATGATGTCCGACTTGATCTGGCGCAGTACGTCGTAGCCGAGGCCCATACGATCCATCACCCCGGCAGCGAAGTTCTCGCAAACGATGTCGCACTGACCAATGAGCTCTTTGGCGATGTCGATGGCGTGCGGTTGTTTCAGATCCAGGGCGAGACTGCGCTTGCCCTGGTTGTATTGATTGAAGTAACCGCTGCGATTGAAGCCAAACTCCCCGTCCGCCCACGGCGGCAGCAGCCGCGTGACGCAGATACGCGTCGCGGTCTCGACACGAATTACTTCCGCGCCCAGATGCGCGAGCTGCAGTGTGCAGTACGGGCCGGCCCACACCCACGTGAAGTCGGCGACGCGGATGCCTTCGAGTGGAGCATTGGTTGCCATAGGACTCTCCTACACGATGCCTCGTTGACGCAAGTCGTCGACTTGCGCAGCCGGAACGCCGAGCTGCTGCGTGAGCACGTCAGACGTGTGCTCACCGAGTCGCGGCGCTGGCGTGACCAGGCGCCAGGGTGTCTGCGAGAAGTGAAACGGTGCTCCGGGTAGCGTGACGGCGCCGACGCCCGGTTGTGCCACAGTGGCAAAAAAACCACGCGCCTTGAGGTGCTGCGAGTGCAAGAGATCACCCATCGTCGAGACCGGCGCGAACGGAATACGGCGCGCCTGCGCGGCACGGTAGAGTTCGGTGACACTCTGCTGCGACACCCACTCCTGCAGCAGCAGCTTCAACGCATCCCAGTTCTGTGCGCGCGTGAGGCGGTTGTCGAACAACTCCATACTGGCCCACTCGGGAGTGCCCATCAGCTCGACGAACCCGCGCCACTGATGTTCCTCGATGCAGCAAAGAAAGATCCAACCATCGCGGCACTCCATGAAATCGAGTGGCTGGATCGGCTCGACACCGAGGCGCGAGGCCACCAGGCCCATGTACGGCCAATACTCGAAAGTGAGTTCGAGGATGGCGGCGATGGCTTCTTGGATCGAGACGACCACATGTTGGCCTTGCTGGTCACGCGCCGCGGCGTACAACGCGCCGAGTGTGGCAATGGCGGCGTTGACACCGCCTTGAAAGCCGGCCTGCTCGCCAAACGTCTTGAGCGGCGGCATCGCTTCTGTACCCGGCCCGCCGCCGTTGAGATAGGCGACGCCACCGGCGTTCCACAAGATCAAATCGGTCGTGGCGTACTCGCAGTGCGGGCCCTTCAGCCCGAACGGCGTCACCGAGGTCATGACCAAGCGCGGGTTGCGCTGAGACAGCGCATGATAGTCGAGGCCGAGCCCGGCCATCTGGGCGGGCGGCGCGTTGTGCACCAATACGTCCGCGTCGGCGACTAGCGCCGCAAACAAGTCCTGTCCGCGGGCGCTGTGGAGATCGAGCGTGATGCTGCGCTTGTTGCTGTTGAGATAAATGAACAAGCCGCTGGCATCGGGGTCCGGCTTGCCTCCCGGGAACGGGCCATGGTGGCGCGCCGGATCGCCGCCCAGCGGTTCGACTTTGATGACGTCCGCGCCAAGATCTGCCAGCAACTTGGTCGCGTATGGCGCGGCGACCATCTCGCCGTACTCGATGACTCGCACGCCACTGAGTGCTTGTTCCGCCATGGTTGTGGCTCCTCGCGCGCGCGGCCGCTGTAGCACGAACCGACGCCAGCGCCAACGGCGCAGGTGGCTAGCGCAATTCGGCGGGTAAGAGATCGAGCAAGCGTTCCGGATCGGCCGGCTCGTCGCGATGGTGCAGCGCGGCCATGAAGTCGGTGTGCGAGTAACGACTGGCGTCCCAGTGGTGGCGGATCTGCCACTCACCATCGGTGGTGCGCACGAGCAAGTGGACGACCTGTTTGTCGGTCAGGCCTACCGCGGCGCGCTCGCTCGGCGTCATCGCGAAGAGCACATAGGCCGGATGCTTCGTAGTCACGAAGTACATGCGAGGTAGTTAGCCAGAGGACGCGCGTGTGGCAAGCCGTCGCTAAGCGGCACCGCGTGGCGTACGCACCGGGCAGACGCCGAGCGCCCCATGGCGAACGGCGGACGAATAGCTGAGGATCTGCATGCCGTTGGTGCCAAAGCCACCAACGTTGAGATAGCCGGCGTCGAGCGTGCCCGTCGTCGACCAATCCCACGCATCCGCGAGCAAGCGCTCGCCGCGCGCGGCTTGGTACACGATCAGGTCGTACACGACCTCGATGGCCGAGCGGCGTCGTACCGACGACGGCGACACTTTCAGTTGCTGCGCATAGTGCGCAAGTTGCGCGTTCTGCCCGTCGTAAGCGAGGTTGCGGGTTGGATCGAGGATCGTCTTGCGCACCAAGAGCCAACCGGGGGTGCAGGTGTCCGTGCCGGCGCGCGGCTCAAGCGCGATGCCCCAGTCGTCCTTCAGTTGGTAGCCCATCGTGCGGAGGAAGCGCGCATCGAAGCACGCCGGGAACCGTTCGATGAGCCGGAGCAGTGTGAGCGGTCCGTTGGCGTCGCGATCGACGTGTAGGATCAAGGCCTCGCCCACGGCCGCCGCGCCTTCGAGTTCGGCGATCGAGTATGGAATCGGCACCGCGACAACTGCTACGGCGAGCGCGGCGCGCACTTCCTCGGGCCCAACCACGTCGGGACCGAGCACGCGGCGAGCGGTGACAAGATCGCTAGAAGCAGGCATAAGTGGCGCGGGATCATAACAATTGACACGCCGGACACAAGTATCGTCGATCAAGTACGTGGGCGCCCCGCTGCCGCACGTGACGCGTGGAATCTTCGCTTGACAAATCAACGCGCGGCTCGATAAAAGGATCGCGCTTTTCGATCGAGAGACGCGCGGGATTGCTAAGCTTGACGAATCGACATCGCAGGGCCAAACAACTCATCTCGGGGCTGGGGCAGTTCACAACCAGCGCCGAGTTCTGATGCTTCAGCCAGAGAGGAACAGTATGCGACGAGGGTATGCCGCACTTGCACTTGGTCTGTTGGTCTGCGGCGTGGTCAGGGCGGCCAGTGCGCAAACCCCTGCTGTGAAGTTCAAGCCGAGAACCGATGTAGTGGTGCCGGGCGAAACCCCCTTTGATCTCGTGGCAGCCGATCTCAACAAGGATCAGAAGTCCGATATCGCGATTGCCAACATGGATTCGGGAGACGTCGCAGTGCTCTTGGGCAAGGGCGACGGCAGCTTCGAGGCCGGGGTTACGTACAGCGCCGGCGACTTTCCAACCGCGATCGCGGCTGGCAAGGTGACCAACGACGACAACGTCGACCTCGCCGTAGCCAACGATGGGTCGAGTAACGTCAGCCTTTTCATCGGCTCCGCGACCGGGACGTTTACCGGACCAACCAACACCGACCCGGCCCTCTCGCCGCCGGAAGCTGTGGTCCTTGCCGACTTCAACGGCGACAACAAGCTCGATCTCGCGACCGCCGAACCGTTTGACGATACCGTCACCGTGCAACTCGGCAATCGCAATGCGACTGGGACATTCGGCGACGCCAAGTCGGTCACCGTCGTGGGCTTTCCGTTTGGGCTGGCGGCTGGCGATTTCGATGGCGACACCAAGCTCGACTTGGTCGTCTCAGCGAATGACGCCAATCGCGTAGTGATTCTGCACGGCAACGGTAACGGGACATTTGAGGCGCCCGATTGCACGCTGGTTCCGGCCCCCGCGGGGTGCCTGATCGTCGGCGGCGGCGACTCCGCGCCCGCGGGCGTGACGGTCGGTGACCTCAACGGCGATCAGAAGCCCGACATCGTGTCGGCCAACAACGCCTCGGACGATATCTCGGTCCTGATCAACAACGGCGACGGCACGTTCGCCGCCGCGCTGAACCTGGGCACCGGCTTCACCAGCTTTCCTGAGTCGGTCCGGATCGCTGACTTCAATGGCGACGGCAAGGCCGACATCGTGGCGGTCAACAGCGAGACCGCAAACATCGCGATCTTCACGGGTCACGGTAATGGCACCTTTGATGCGGCGGTGTTTTTCGCGCTGCCCGAGCTGTCGAGCCCGTTGGCGGTGGAGGTGACCGACCTGAACGGCGATGGTCAACCCGATGTCGTGACGGTCAACGCGGACGCCGCCAGTATGTCGGTGCTCTTGAATGATAGTGCCGTACAGTGTACTGGCGATTGCGATGCATCGGACAGCGTCACGGTTGAGGAACTCGTGCGGGGCGTCAATATCGCCCTGGGGACGGCGCCGTTGAGCGATTGTCCCTCGTTCGATAAGAACGATAGCGGGGATGTCACGGTCGAGGAACTCATCATTGGGGTCAACAATGCGTTGGGCGAGTGTTCAGCTTGATTGGGGGGATGGGGGTCCGGAGTTCATGGACGAGTGGCCAAATGAAATCGGCTGCGGGAGGATGCTTGGATGCTTAGGCGAGTAGGTATAGTGAGCGGAATCGCGCTCGGCGCGCTCGGGCTCATGGCCGGCATCGCAGCGGCGCAAAGCAAAAGCAAATGCGACGGTCTCAGTTGTGCGGTGCTGTCAGTGTCCAACGTGACCGGCAAGAACGTCGGCGAGACGGTCAACATCACCGTGAGCTACAAGCAGAGTCCCGACGATGGTACTGTGGGCAAGGGCAGTGACGAGACCGCCGCGCTGGCTTTCACCCTTGGCATGCCCGGCACAGGTAGCGGCGCCGCGCTGAGTTTGGCGGATTGCACCGTTGGCAGTGATGGCCTCACGCCGGCGGTTCACGTGGCCGATGGCATCAAGAACACCTTCAAGGTCGTGATCGAGAACCTGCAGTGCACCACCAGCAACGGCACACCGCGTAACCGCTGCCTGTGTCCCGGCACGGGGCAGCAAACGGACAACTTCATCAACGTTGTAGTCTATGGACCGAAGGATCTGCCGAGCAGCGGCCCGGTCGACATTCCGGTGCTGCCGAGCGAGGGCGCGCTGGTGAGCTTCGATCTGAAGATCAATGCTGGTGGCCGCACCAACCTGCACGTATTTGCGGAACCGGATTCGCAGACGACGACACCCAAGCCGCAGTTCGGTGCGTTCCTGTCGATCGGCGACAAAGCCGCCGTCGATCAGACGTACAATGCGACCGACATGGCGAAGGTAGCGATTACCGACGGGTTCGTCGAAGCCGGTGCCTCGTGTGTTGGCGATTGTGACGGCATGAATGGCGTCACTGTCGAAGAGTTGATCCGCGGTGTCAACATCGCGTTGTCGACCGTCGCGCTCAGCGTTTGCCCGTCGTTCGATGCCGACCATTCGGGTGATGTGACCGTCGAGGAGTTGGTGCAGGGCGTGAACAACGCGCTGCTGGGCTGTGGCCATCCGTAGGGTGCGGGACCCCGGGCGACGACGATTTAGGTGAGGACTCCGGCAGCGACTTGAGCTTGCGAAAGCGATACGTTGCCGCAACCATTTTGCAGGTTACTCTCAGAAGGAGGACAGAGATGAGAACGCGGACAGGGAGTTCTATATTTCGAGGGTTGGCAGTGAGCACAGCAATCGCGCTGGGCGCATCAGCGGCCCACGCAGCTGTGTCGATCAACGTCGGGAGCGCCAGTGGTGCTCCGGGCGACCTCGTGACCTTTTCGGTCACATTGACCGCCGATGCCGGCGAGCAAGTGCTCGGCACCCAGAACGAACTCGGGTTGGATGCGGCCGGCGTGGCGTTTGCGGCGAAGGTGAACAAGAAGCCGGATTGCTCGGTCAATCCAGCCATCTTCAAGACCCTCAGCGGATTCGCCTTCTTGGCCGTCGGGACGCCACCGGTCACTTGCGATCCGACGGCGGGTGCCTGCACTGGAGTGCGTGCCATCGTCGCACCCGGGCTGGGGGACGAAGATGTGGCGTTGATCCCGACCGGATCGCTCCTTTACACTTGCAAGGTCCAGATTGCGGCTGATGCGGCAGGGGGAATTACTCCGATCACGATCGATCATGTCAGAGCCAGCGACCCCAACGGGGTAGTCATCGAAGGTGTGACCGGCAACCCAGGCTCCGTCACTGTGATCGTGGCGCCGACGGCAACCGAGACGCCAACGGCGACGCTCACACCGGAGCCGACGCTCACGCCGCTACCGACGAACACGCCCATTGCAACCGCTACGAAGACACACACTGCGATCCCAACCGTGACTAACACGCGTCCTGCGGGCGGTGGTGACGACGATGGTTGCCAGATCAGCACCACGCACCAAAGCAACACCGGCTGGCTAGTGATGTTGCCGGCCGCTGCGTTCCTGTGGTTGCGCCGCCGCTCGCGTTAACCCGCGCGCGGATCGTTAGACCATGAATAGCAAGAGGGGGCCGCATGGCCCCCTCTTTTTTTTGCTCGCTCAACCAGACAGAATGACGCTAAAGAAGGTGATGGAACGGCGGCGTGGTGAAAGGCATAGCGCTCATTGTCGCAATCGCTCTCGGTTGGGCGCTGGCGCGAATCGGTCGAGCTGACGACAGCTCGTACACGGCCCTACCGGCCGCGCGCGCGTTGCCGGTTTCATCCACGGATCTCCTCCTGAAACGACTGGACAGTCTCACGCCGCTGGCGCGGGCACCGTCGTTCGGCTTTACGTCGCCGGATGCGCGCGCAGCGCAGCGATTGCCGGGTTTGAAAGTGCTGGTGCAGCTCGATTCCGATGCCGCCGTGGCGGCGTTTCGCACCGCAGGATATGCGCCGGCCGCCCAGATCGGGCGTGTCATCTCGCTGCAAGTGGGAGCGGACGAAGTCGCGTCCATCGCGGCTCTGCCTGGAGTCCGGCGCATCGAAATGCAGCTCCCGCATCGACTGCACCTGGACGTGAACACGGTGAAGAACGGGGCGGTTCAGGCTCGCGCTATCAGCGGACTGAGCGGGAAGGGGGTGATTGTTGGGTTGATCGATTCGGGGATCGACTGGCGCCACGCTGATTTCCGCCGCGCCGATGGCAGCACGCGCGTGCGTGCGCTGTGGGACCAGCTCGACGACACTTTCACCACCTCGGGTGGTACGGTCGGCTTGCCGCCGCCGCTGCGCGACGCGACCAATACTCCGGTCGGTACGGTTTATACGGAGACTCAGATCAACGCCGCGCTCAGCGGTGGGGCGGCGGTGAACAGTGTGGATCTCGTTGGCCACGGAACCTTCGCCGCCGGCTGCGCCAGCAGCAACGGCCTCGCCACGGGGGCGTACACCGGTGTCGCCCCAGACACCGATCTCGTCGTCGTCCGCGCCGGCGGCATGGACAAAAGCGACTTCAACATCAGTGGCGACACGCTCGCTGCGCTGCAGTGGATCGATGAGCAGGCCACGGCGCTCGGCGAACCGCTCGTCGTCAATATGAGTTTCGGCCAACACTTCGGCCCGCATGATGGCACCAGCGCGGAGGAAGTGGCGCTCGATGACTTTGTGACGACGCCGGGACGCGTGGTCGCCGTCTCCGCCGGCAATGAGCGCGCGGCGGAGATTCACACCAGCGGCTCGGCCCGCGGTGGCCGCGCCCTGCAAGTGCAGGTGGGCGCCGATAGCGACGACTTGCTCGCCGTCGATTGCTGGTTCGGCGGAACCGACGTGGTGGATCTCGGCTTTTTCGATCCCGACGCCACCGGAGTTGCCAACGCGAACGTCAGCGTCGGTCGGTGCAATCAAACCCAGAACCCGAGCAATCGCGTCAGCCTCTGTGTCGACGACATCGACGCGATGAACGGCAGCCGCGAGGTGCTCTTCCTGGTTGAGCCACGCAATGCCGGCGGAACGATCTCGATCGGTACGTGGCAGTTCATCTTGCGCGATGAAGGTGGCGTACACGACGGCCACTTCGACTGCTGGTCGGTGAACAACCAGCGCTTCAGTGCCGACGCCGATGGCTCCCAGACGGTGGCAATCCCGGGTACGGCGCGCGGCGCGTTCACCGTGGGCGGCGCCAACTTGCGCGGCAGCTGGCCGAGCGAGAGCGGATCGAACACGACGATCGACGCCGGCGCGGCCGACGACCTGGCCTTCTTCAGCAGTATCGGACCGACACGCGACGGACGTGTGAAGCCCGATATTGTGACCGGCGCCAACTGGGTGTTGTCGGCATGGTCGCAAGCCGATGGCACCGGGTCAGGTATTGTCGGCACACCGATCGATTTGCGGCGGGTTAGCGCCGACGGCGTCCATGCGGCATCACGTGGGACGAGCTTTTCAGCGCCGCAAGTCGCCGGCGCCGCCGCCTTGTTGCTGGAATCGAATCCACAGCTGCGTGCCGGCGATGTCGCCGACCTGCTCCACGCGAGCGCGAGGAGTGACACGTTCACCGGTGCGACACCAAATTCGTTATGGGGGTACGGCAAGCTCGACGTGGCGGCTGCGGTGGAGTCGGTGCCGGGCCACTGCATTGTCGACTGCAACAATGACGGCATGGTGACCGTTGACGAGTTGGTGACCGCAGTGAAGATTGCCCTCGGTGAGCTGCTTCTGACGCGGTGTCCCGCCGCGGATGCTAACCACGATGGGCAAATAACGGTGGAAGAACTCACCGGTGGTGTGAACGCGGCGCTGCGCGGTTGCGTGTCGTAGCCAGCGCCCTGCCTTGACCGGCCTGCGTCCCTTGCGTATGCATCGAGAACCATGGCTCGAACCGAACGTCGCGTCGTGGTGACGGGCCTGGGCCTGGTCACACCCCTCGGCAGCACACTCCAGAGCAACCTCGACGCTTTGATGGCGGGGCGATCCGGGATCGGCCCGATCACTCACTTCGATGCGTCCGAGTTTCCCAGTCGAATCGCCGGCGAAGTCCGCGGCTTCGATCCGGTCGATTTCATCGAGAAGAAGGAAATCAAGAAGATGGATGCGTTCATCCACTACGCCGTCGGTGCGGCGCAGATGGCGGTGGATGACGCGACGTTTCGCGTCGATGCGGCGGAAGCGGAACGCGTCGGGGTGCTTGTCGGCGTCGGTATGGGCGGCATCGCCACCGTCGAGGAGTACGTTGAAGCCTATCTCAAGCACGGGCTGAAACGGGTGTCACCGTTTTTCATTCCGCGCTTGATCGCGAATCTCGCGCCGGGGAACATCGCAATCCGTTTCGGGCTCAAGGGCATGAACTATGCGCCGGCAAGCGCGTGTGCGTCGGGTGGGCACGCGATTGGCGAAGCATTTCGTCTGATTCGCTTCGGCTATCAAGACGCGATGCTTGCCGGTGGCGCCGAAGCGGCCGTAACGCCGCTCGGCGTCGGCGGCTTCGCTGTGATGCGCGCGCTGTCCACCCGGAACGAAGAGCCGCAGCGGGCGAGTCGCCCGTTCGATCGCACGCGTGACGGCTTTGTGATCGCCGAAGGCGCCGGCGTGTTGGTGCTCGAATCACTCGACCGGGCGCAGCAGCGGGGCGCACGCATCTATGCCGAGATGGTCGGATACGGGGCCAACGCCGACGCGTATCACATTACTACGCCCAGCCCGGACGGGCAGGGGGCCACGCGTTGCATGCAGCTGGCGCTTGAAGATGGCGCGATCGATCCACTGACGGTCGATTACATCAACGCGCACGGGACCTCGACGCCGTACAACGACGCGACCGAGACCAAGGCGATCAAGCGCGTCTTTGGAGAACACGCGGCACGATTGGCCGTGAGTTCGACCAAGTCGCTGACCGGCCATTTGCTCGGCGCCGCCGGTGCGGTTGAGGCGGCGTACACGGCCTTGGCGTTGCATCATCAACGCATCCCACCGACCTGGAACTACAGCGAGCCCGATCCGGAGTGCGACCTCGACTACGTACCAAATCAGCCGCGCGATGCGGCGCTGCGAGTGGCGTTGTCGAACTCGTTTGGCTTCGGGGGCGCCAACGTGTGCCTGGCGCTGCAGCGGTGGACGCAGTGATCAGCAAATTGTTTCAACGGCGCCTGCTCGTGGTTGCCGGCAAGGGTGGCGTCGGCAAGACGACGGTGGCGTGCGCCCTGGCGCTCGAAGCTGCACGCGCCGGTAAGCGCACTGTCCTTGCCGAAGTCGACGGCAGCGGCCGCGCGGCCGCGCTGTTAGGCCTGGATCCCGTGCCGATCGGTGAAGTGCGACCGGTGCGCCCAAATCTGCACGTCATGGCGGTGGACGGCAAAGCCGCGCTGGAAGAGTATCTTGCGATCATCATTCCGATTCGCCGTTTGCTCGACGCGGTGTTCTCCAGCCGCATCTATCAGTACTTCGTCGCAGCCGCACCGGGATTGAAGGAGCTGATGACGATCGGGAAAATTTGGTACGAAGCCGAGCGCGTCGACGAGGCAACGGACGCGCGGCGCTGGGATCTGGTGATCCTGGATGCGCCGGCTACCGGCCACAGCGTGCAGTATCTGCGCATGCCGCGCGCCGCGCACGATGCGTTTGGCGGCGGCCTGGTGGCGCGCGAGACGCAACGAGTGATCGACCTGCTCACCGACCATAAGCAGACCGCTATCAATCTGGTTACCACCGCCGAGGAGATGCCGGTCAACGAGACCATCGAGATGTATCGCCAGCTGTGTGGGGAATTGCGCCTGCCCGCCGGGTATCTCTTCGTCAACCGAGTCCATCGCGTCGACTTCGGCGATGCGGACGTGGAGCGGCTGGCACTCGCACTGGCGACGACGCGGGAAGCCGATGATCGCAACGTGCTCGAAGAGATCGTCCGTCGCGGCCGTGAGGAGTGCGGCTGGAGTGCCATCAACGCGCGCTACCGCCAACGCCTCGCGGCGGAGATCGACCTTCCGGCGGTCGAGATTCCGTACGTCTTTGCCGAAGAGTTCGGCGTCGAGCAGGTGCGTGAGATCGCCGCCGGCTTGGTTGCGGCGGATGTTGCGCCCGGCGCGCAACGGCGGGCGCGATGAAGGCGTTGGCCAGCGTTCTGGCGAAACACCGCGTCGTGATTTGCGCCGGCAGTGGTGGCGTCGGCAAAACCAGCACCGCCGCGGCCATCGCGCTTTACGGCGCGCAGCACGGCGCCCGCGCGATCGTGTTGACGATCGATCCGGCCCGCCGACTGGCGGACGCGCTGGGGTTGGGCGCGATGGGTTCCGAAGAACGGGCAGTACCGATCACCGGTGGGGGGAGTCTCACCGCAATGATGCTGGATCAGAAGGGCGCGTGGGACGCCTTGGTGGAGCGGCATGCGCCATCTGAGGAGGTGCGGCAGCGCATCTTGGCGAATCGCTTCTATCAGCATCTGTCGCAGAGCTTCGCCGGGTCGCAGGAGTACATGGCGGTCGAGCAGTTGTGCGAACTGCACGAGAGCCGGCGCTACGATCTCATCGTCGTCGACACGCCACCGACGCAGCATGCGCTCGATTTCCTCGAAGCGCCGCAACGCATCGCCGACTTCCTCGACAAGAGCGTGGTGCGGTGGTTCGTCAAACCGTACTTCTCCGCCGGGTGGGCGACGTTGCGGTTCATGAACCGCACGGTCGGAGTATTGTTCCGCAAGCTCGAAGAGGCCACCGGCGTTGCGGCGCTCGCCGAGGTGTCGGACTTCTTCACTTCGATGGGCGGACTGTTCGACGGCTTCGAAGCGCGCGTACGGCGGGTCTACGAGCTGTTGCGGGCGCGGGAGACCGCATTCGTGCTGGTAGTGAGCCCCGAGGAGCAGGTGCTGCGCGAGGCGGAGTACTTTTGTCGGATGATAGGCGAGCGGCGCATGGCGTTGCGAGCGGTCGTGTTCAACCGCGTGCACCGGGAGTACGCCGGCCGTCCCCGCGCCTTCGATCCTGAACGGCTGCGTGCGTTGGTGATGCGAGCCGGTGGGGCCGCGGCCACCGAAGCGTTGGTGCAAAACTTCTTGCGCTTCGAGACCGTTGCCCGTGGCGACATGGTACGCATGGAATCATTCCGCCGTCAGTTGCCGAAGAGCATGGCGATCGCCGAAGTGCCTAATTTCGATGCTGACCTGCACGACATCGCCAGCCTGATACGAATGCATCCCTATCTGTTCGCCGACGCAGCATGAAGATAGCGTCCGGCGCTTCGGGTCGTTGGTTTGTGGCGGTGGTTGAGAACCAGACCTAACGACCACCGACCAGAGGCGAGCGATCTCAGTCGGCCGCGATTTCGATCGCGGCGCGATAGCTGTCCCAGGCGGAGCAGTGCGGACACCGGGCGCTCCATTCGGTCGCGGCGTAGTGGCAACTACGGCAATTGTAGCGCGGTGCCGCGTCGTCCGTACTGGCTTCGGCAAAAGCGGAGAGGGCCTGGTCGGCTTGTCCGAGCTTGCGCAGGGCTTGTGCGCGCAAGACGCGCACAGCGGTGATGTCGCGCGCGGTCGTTGGCAGTGCGGCGAGTTCCTTCAGAGCCTCGGCGGGGGCGCCGCTAAGGAGATCAAGGCGCGCTTGCCACACCTGGACGGCGTCGGCAC
>JBGOUW010000319.1:0-5956 GCA_041477755.1 Binatia bacterium | reverse complement strand
TGCTCGTCGAGGAAGCGCACCAAGTGTCGGTAGGTCGAGAGTAGCCGCCCGAGCGTACCGAAGGTCTCGGTGAACCCCATCGTGGCGACGTGCGCAGTATCGACCAGGATCTGCATGCCGGCCGCGCGCAGATGCTGGCCACCCACACCGGACACTTCAATGGTCGCGTCCAGTTGACGCAACGCGAGGACCAGTGCCGCGGCGTGCAAGTCACCCGAGGCTTCACCGGCAACCAACAAGACGCGCTTCGTCGCCCGATTCGTCAGAGATGAGGCGGCGAGGCCGTCTGTCATATCGTTTCCAAGGCGTCCTTGATGCGATGCGCGACTTCGAGTGCCCGCAGCGCGGCGCGTCCGTCGACTACCGGCGCACGTCGATGCCGAACGGCATCGACGAAGTCCTCGATCTCCGCCAGCAACGAGTCAGCGTCGGTGAACTGGAGTTCTTCCGCATCGATCTCGGGCCCACCGCTCGCGCCCGAGCGCCGTCGCAGGATGCGCGTATACTTGGCGTCGTAGTCCACCGAGACATAGGTGTCGGATTGGAAAAACCTGATCTTGCGCTCACGCTTGGTCGCCACCCGACTGGCGGTCACATTGGCGATGCAGCCGCTGCTGAAGCGTAGCCGCGCGTTGGCAATGTCGATCTGTTCGGTCAGCACCGGCACGCCCACCGCCTCGATGCGTTCCACCTCGCCACGCACGACGCTGAGGATCACGTCGAGGTCGTGAATCATGAGATCGAGGATGACATCGACTTCGGTGCCGCGCTCGACGAACGAAGCGAGGCGATGGCACTCGATGAAGCGTGGCTGCGTCAACACGCCGGCGAGCGAACGAATGGCGGGATTGAACCGCTCGAGGTGCCCGACCTGCAGAATACGCCCGCACGCTTCCGCCACCGCGACCAGCTCGCGCCCTTCAGCGACCGTGGCGGTGAGCGGTTTCTCGACCAGCACATCGATCCCGTGCTGCAGCAGATCGCGCGCGATCACCGCGTGCGCCGTGGTCGGGACGGCGAGGCTGACGCAATCGACTTGGTCGAACAGCGCGCGATAGTCGGTGAACGCCCGTGTATGACAGCGTTGCGCGCACTCGGCCGCACGCGCGGGATCGATGTCGACGATGCCGACGAGTTCGACGTCGCCCAGGCTGGCGTACTTGTCGCCATGAAATGGTCCGAGATATCCGGCACCGATCACCGCGGCCCGCAACCGAGATGAACCCGTGTGCGTCATGGACTGGGAGCGACTCCAACCACAACGAGATCGGCCGCATCGGCCTGGGTCAGAAACGCGAGCTTGTCGAGCATCAACGTCCGACCGGCTTCGAGGGCGATCACCGCAATGCCCGCTGCGCGCGCCACGCTCACCGTGCCGGGGCCGACAGCGGGCACGTCGAAGCGCAGATCTTGCCCCGGCTTGCTGGCCTTGACCACGACCGCGCCGCGGGCACCGAGTTGCCCGGCGCGTTGCATCGCGGCATCAGTACCCTCGATCGCCTCGACGGCAAGGACCATTCCCGACTGGACGACAACGCTCTGCCCTACGTCAAAGCCGCCCACACCCTTGGCGACGTCGAAGCCGAAACGAATGTCGCGCCACTGGCGCTCGTCCGGCGCTCGCGCCGACAACACACCTTCGGTGGTGCAGATGGAATCGAGGAACGGCATCGAGTCGACGATATGGATGCCTTCGCTCTCGAGCTCGTCGGCCACGCCGCGCAACAGCGTGTCGTCGGAGAGGGCGGTGAGCCGCGCGAGGAAACGCATGGCGCGCTCGTCGGGCGCGAAGTGGGTGAGCAATGTCGCCTTGCGAATGCCACCAGCCATCACGACCTGCGTGATCTGATGCGAACGGAAGGCCTGAATCATGCGTTCCAACTCGCCGACCTTGATCCACGTGATGCTGGCGACAGCGGCACTCAATTCGGGCGGCGTTTCACCCTCGTGGGCCACGGCGATGACCGCGTAGCCGGCCGCGCGCGCGGTTTCCGCGAAGATCAGGGGGAAGCGACCGTTGCCGGCAATCAGTCCGACGTGCTGCATACGATCAGACCCGTCGACAGTCGACGGTTCCGCAACCGCAGACTGTCCACTCCTAGCGGCACACACCCCGCTCGGAGGTTTCGATGAAATTGATGAAGCGATCGACCTCAGTGAAACCCGGCAGTTCGGCGCGCACCTGCGCGACCGCTGCGGCCAGCTTGAGCCCGGAGCGGAACACGAGGCGATACGCTTGCTTCAATGCACGAACGATGTCCTCACTGAACCCACGCCGTTGCAGACCGAGCGTGTTGAGGCCGTGCAGCACGGCGCGGTCGCCGGTTGCATTGCAGAAGGGGGCAACGTCTTGTGACACCATCGAACCGGCGCCCAAGATAACCGATTCGCCGATCTTGGCAAACTGCAGCACGCCGACCAAGGCGCCGACGACGGCGTAGTCTTGCACGGTCACGTGGCCGCCGAGCTGCGCGCCATTGGCCAGAATGTTGTGATCGCCGAGGTGGCAGTCGTGGGCGACGTGCGTGTAGGCCATCAGCAAATTGTGATGGCCGATGCGGGTGATCATACCGCCGCCGGTGGTGCCGGGGTGGAGGGTCGTGAACTCACGAATCATGTTGTGATCGCCGATGATGAGCTCGCTATCTTCCCCACGGTACTTGAGGTCTTGCGGAATCGCGCCGATCGCCGCGAACTGAAAGATGTGATTGCCGGCGCCGATCGTGGTGTGGCCGTCGATCACGGCGTGCGGGCCGATCCACGTGCCGGCCCCAATCCTGACGCGCGGGCCAACGACGGCGTAGGCGCCCACCGTGACGTCGGCGGCGAGCTCGGCGCCGGGCGCGATGATGGCGGTCGGATGAATGCGTGACGGCGCCGTGCTGGCACGAGGGGGCGCTGCGCGTCGCGGCTTCGGCTGTGGCGGCACACGCCTCGCCGACTGCTTGCGCGGACGTTGACGGATCGACTTAGGCACGGCGGCTCCGGCTGACTTCCATGGCGAGGATGTCCGCTTCGGCCGCGAGTTGCCCGTCGACGGTCGCGCGCCCGTGCAAACGCCACAAGGGGCGGTGACGACGAGTGATGGTGACTTCGAGCCGCAGCTGATCGCCGGGCACTACCGGGCGGCGGAAGCGCACGTTGTCGAGGCCGCTCAGCACCACGCCTTCTTCCGGCGGCACACCGTCGGTCGAGCGATGCGCGAGCAGGGCGCCCGCCTGCGCCAAGGCTTCGCAGATCAGCACGCCCGGCATCACCGGGTTGTCGGGGAAGTGGCCGCGGAAGAACGGATCGAGCAGCGAGAGATTTTTGAGCGCGACGATGCGCTGGCCATCAACGAACTCGACGACGCGATCGACGAACTGAAACGGGTAGCGATGCGGAAGCAGGCGGGCGATCTCGTGGTGATCGAAGCCGCCGTCGCCGGCCGCCATTACTCCTTCTCCTTGTCCTTGGTCTTCGCGCGGCTCTTGCCACTGCCTTGGCTGTTGTACAGCTGGATGATCTGCTCAGTGAGATCCACGTCCTTGGCGCCATACAGCATGGCGTTGCTGGAGCTCTCGAAGATCATCGTATAGCCCTCGTGATCGCCAAAGGCCTTGATCACCACCTGCAGCTCCCGCAGGATGACGGCCGTGAGTTCATTGTCCTTGGCTTGCAGCTCGGCCTGCGAATCCTTGTACGACCGCTCGAAGTCGCGACCTTTGCGGCCGAGATCCTTCTCGAGGTTGCCGCGCTCTTCTTCCTTCATCACCAGCGCCTTCTTCTCGAGCTGCTCGCGCAACGCCTCGACCTCTTCCTTTTGCTTCTTCAAGCCCGCCTGTGCCTTGTCGACCTGGCCCTTGAAATCCTCACGCGCCTTCTTGCCCGCTTCCGACTCGTTGAGTGCACGCTGCAGATCGACGTAGCCGATCTTCGGCGAACCCTCGGCCCACGCCGGAACGACGAGCCCCAGCAGCACGGCCCCTACAACCCACTTCATGTCCTTGCCTCCATTCCTCTGTACACTTCGATAGTGCGTATTGTGCCTTACGGCGGCCCGCCGAACGAGAACGACACCGTGCTGGTTTGGTCGCCCGGCCGGGAATTGAGCGGGAAGCCCAGTTCGATCCGCAACGGACCGATCGGCGACAACCAGCGGATGCCCCCACCCGTGGTCGGGCGTAGCTCACTGAACACGATCCCATTGCTGAACGCGTTGCCGGCATCAAAGAAGACGACACCCTTCAACCCCAGCGACTCGACGATCGGAAAGATCACTTCTTCGTTGAAGATCAGTTGCTGGCTCCCACCGATCTCGTCGAAACCCAGTGATTGGCCACGGGAGTTGAAGAGTTGCTCGAGCGGCCCGAGAGAGCGTACCTTGAATCCGCGGACCGAATTGATGCCGCCGGGAAAATACCGTTCGAACAGCGGCAGATCGGTCTGGCCTCCATAACCGAGCCCGTACCCGAATGTCAGGCCCGGCGCAAACACGAAGGTGCCGAGCGTCGGATTCTTGTAAAAGGGGAAGTACGAACGCAGGCGCGCCTCGGCCTTGACGTACCGTGCGTCGCCCCCGATCCCCGCCACTTCGAGCGAGAAGTCTTGCAGCGATCCGCCGGTCGGATCGAAGGGATGGTTGCGCGTGTCGCGAAACAACCGCGGAATGATGCTGCTGATTATGCTGGTCCCCTCCGCTTCGAGAATGCTGACGGACGCCCCCGAGGCGACATTCTTGATCGTCACGTCTTCGATGCGATACTCGAGACCCACGCGCGTGTCTTCAAGCGAGAAGCCCCACAGCTTGTTCCAGCCCAACGCCGAAAACGGATAGAGCGTCCGAACCGACCCACCCGTACCGGAGCGGGTGAACTGATCGAAGATCAGTTGCCAGTTGAACGCGTCGAGGCCGAGGCTGACCTCGGTGTCGAGGAAGTGTGGCTCGGTGAAACTCAACTGAATCTGCCGGCGGAGCGATCCGATGTCGGTGTTGAGCACCAGGCGCTGGCCGCGGCCAAACAAGTTGATTTCCGACAACCGCACGTTGAACAGGAACGACTCACCCGAACTGACTCCGGCGCCCGCCGAGAACGTTCCGGTCGACCCTTCCTTCACATCCACGAGCAAGTCGAGCCGATCCTCGCCTTCCGCTTTGCGGGTCGTCAGGTTCACGTCCTCGAAGTATCCGAGGCGGCGCAGCTTCTCCTGACTGCGCCGCAAGCCGGAGCCGGAGAAGAGCTGTTGCTCTTGCACCGCCAGCTCGCGGCGAATGACTTTATCGCGGGTCTTGACGTTGCCGGTGATCTCGATCTTGTTGAACGTGACCGCGGGGCCCATGCTGACTTTGTAGGTGACGTTGATGACCTTCTCGCCCGGGGTCCCCTGGGTTTCCGGCGCGACGTTGACGAAGGCGTAACCGCGGTCGCCGTAGAACTCCGTCAGCTTGTTGATGTCCTCGCGCAGCTTGCTGGTGCGAAACGTTTCGCCGGATATCAAGCTGAGATCTTTGCGAGCGCCGTCGATGTCCGCCACCAGATCGCCGGCGATGTCGACCTTGCCCACTTTGTAAATGTCGCCCTCGTCGATCTTGATGGTGACGAACAGCCCGTCCCCTTTGCGCTCGATAACCGGTTCATCGATGCGCACATCGATATAGCCCTGATCGTAGTAGTAGGCGGTGAGCCGTTCGACATCGGTTTTGAGCACGTCGCGGTCGAGCGTCCCGGCACCGGTGATGAAGGAGAAGATCCATTTCTCCTTGGTCTGCATCACCTTCCGCAGCGTGCTGGGCGAGACCTTGCGGGCGCCCTCGAAGATAATCTCGTCGATGCGAATGATCTTGCCCTCGTCCACCACCAACTTCATGGTCACTTCATTGTTGCCGAGCGGCACGGCAGTGTAGGTGATTTTCGCGTCGAGGTAGCCCTTCGCTTCGTACAGTTTGCGAGCTTCCTCGATGCCGTGGCGCAGTTTG
>JBGOUW010000125.1:0-10714 GCA_041477755.1 Binatia bacterium | reverse complement strand
CAATGAGTGCCTGCTCGCAATCGTCGTGCGGATGAGGACGCACACGCGCGCAGCCTCTGTGCTCGCACCGGCTCTGTGCGTGGCTGCCCTGGTGTGCTGGTTGCTTGCGTACGGCGCCTAGCGCGTGCGGCAGTTCGGCGAGGCGGGGCGCGGCGACCGGGTGACCGCCGGGGTCGTCCAGGCCAATATCAGCAAGTATGGCCAACTCGCCGCCGAGATGGGTACGTTCGACGCGACTCGCATGATCCTCGACGTGCACTTCACCCTGTCGACTGAAGCGATGCAGCGCACCGCGCTCGATCTGCTGGTGTGGCCGGAGACGGTGTACCCGACCACGTTCGGCTCGCCGAAGAGCGAAGAAGGCGCCGCCTTCGACCGCGAGATCGGCGCCTTCGTTACTCGTACTGGCGTCCCGCTGGTGTTCGGCGCCTACGATGTCGAAGCTGGCGCCGAGTTCAACGCGGCGGTGTTTCTGGAGCCGGCGACGGATGGACGGCTGGCATTCGATGCGTATCGCAAACGCTGGCTGTTTCCGCTGATCGAGCGCACGCCGGCGGTTTTGGATGCACCGGCCGTGCGTCGTTGGTTGCCCTGGCTGGGCACCTGGAAGGCGGGCGCCGGACCACAGGTCCTGTCGCTCACGATGCGTGATGGGCGCGCGCTGCGGATTGCGCCGTTGATCTGTTACGACGCGATCGATCCCGGCCTCGTCATCGCCGCGGTGCGCCAGGGCGCCGAGATCCTCGTCACGCTGTCGAACGACTCGTGGTTCGACTGGGGCAACGTGCCGCGGTTGATTCTCATCGTGACCGCGTTCCGCAGCATCGAGACGCGGCGGCCACAGGTGCGCGCGACCAACACCGGGATCTCCGCCGTGATCGACGCTACCGGCGAGTTGCGCGACACGATCGAAATGGACCAGCGCGCTACGATGGTCGCCGCGGTGGCGCCGGAACACGCGGCGAGGACGTTGATGCTCGCCTGGGGTGACTGGTTCCCGCCGAGCGCGTTCGTCGTCGGCCTTGCGCTGCTTGCCGCGCCGGTGGCGCGGCGCACCTTCGCTCGCTAGCGAGCGGCCGGTCCTTTGGATCACGAACGAACAACGGCGAAGCTTGGCTGGCCGGTCCATACTACGCTATTGCCTGCGCGATTGGCGCAGCCAACAGGAGGAGCGCATGTCTACCGAGCGCGTGCAGCACGCCAACGATTTCGCCAGAGACAAGCATCCCGGAATGGTCGGGGTGGAGATCCTGAGCTGCGAGGCGGATCTGGTCACCGGTCGCCTGCCGGTCACGGCGCCGCTGGTTGCTGGCACCGGGTTTTTGTGGGCGCCAGTGGTGATCACGTTGGCCGATTGGCTTTGCGCCTGCGGTATGGGTGCGAACATTCCTGCCGGCGCCAGCTTTACCACGATCGAGATGAAGGCGAACTTTCTCGGCACCGTGCGCCAAGGCGGCGCCATCGCGGGGCGTGCGACGCCGGTTCATCGCGGCCGCACCACTCAGGTGTGGGACGTCGAGGTCACGGACGAGGCGACGAGCAAGGTCATCGCGTTGTTCCGCTGTACCCAGATGGTGCTGTATCCGAAGCCCTGATCTCGATCGGGGCAACTTTCTGCGCGGGTTCACATTTTTTTGTTGACGCGAGTTTTTGCCTTGTGCTACGCGGCACAGGCAACATTGTACGAGTGTACTGCTCGTCACAATCCCGTGGCCGACCGGTACGCTCCGAGAGGGGGGAGTTATGGATCGAAGGCGGGTTTTGTTCGGAGTTGTGGTCGCGGCGGTCGCCGCGGTGGGCGTCGAGGCGCGGGCGTCCACGATCAACCAGAACACGTCATGGACGATCAACACGCCGGGGGCGACGACGACGTATCGCGTGGTCGGCTACGGCGATTCGATTTACGCCGGCTACCACGGATCGATCTTCAACGTCGCCAAACGTGCGGCACCGCTGGTTGACGGCGAGTACGCGGCGTATCCGTGGAACTCCAAGATTCAAGTCGTGCGCCGCACCAAGTCGGGCGCGGTGGCCTCCGACATTTACAACAACAAGATCGTGGCCGAGAGGTCGTATATGCAGGATGCCAGCACCCGCATCGTCGAGTTCGAGATGTGCGGCAATGACTTCCTGCAGGCACGCAGCAGTTTCGCCGGCCAGACCGGCACATGTAACTACGCGGTGCTCAACACCGCACTCGCGAATTGCACCAACTATCAGCAGTTGGCGATGCAGTACATCAACGCCAACGCGTCGGCGAACACCAAGGTGAAGATGATCTCGAACCTCTACTACCCGGGGTTCAACGCTGACAACGCGTTGAGCGGCTGCAACGATCCGGGTACCGGGCAGAAAATCAACAAACAGACCAAGTTCCTGCCTTACATCGCCCAGAGCAACTGGCGCGCGTGCAACTCCGCCAACACTTACGGCTTCAAGTGCGCGGATGATTTCGCGCAGTTCATGGGAGCGGACTACGATTCGAATGGCGACGGCCAGATCGACTCGGACGCGTTGAAGTATGTGCAGGGTGAGTCGGAATCGGCCTACGTGACCCGCATCAGCGTCACGCTGCGCTCGACGCTGCACGACTCCAACACCCATTTCGTCAACTCGAGCACGAGCTACGACTACCTCCAATCAGACGACACTCACCCGACGTATTCGGGCGGCACCATCAGTGGCACCGGCTCGGGCGCGCCCGACTACACCAGCGCCCAGATCGTCGGCGGCAAGAACCCGATCTGGAATCACTACGGCCACGAGCGCATGGGTTGGGCGCTGTCGGGCTTCAATCCGGCCACGCCGTGAACTTGATCTGAAAGCGCATCCACGGAGGCACGGAGGAGAGACCGTGCCTCCGTGGTGAATTATGGCCGCCGTCAAACGCAACGTCCTGGTCGAACTCTTCTGGAAGGTTCACCCCCGCTTGTACCGGTGGACCGGTGGTCGCATCGGTGGGCGAATCGTCAACTTGCCGGTGCTTTTGCTCACCACGACAGGCCGCCGCTCTGGCGAAGCTCATACAAAGGCCCTGACCTATCTTCCATCGGGCGACAGCTACGTCGTCATTGCTTCATACCTGGGCGAGCCCCACCACCCAGCGTGGTGGCTCAATTTGAAATCGAATTCACGGGCCGAAATCCAAGTCGGTAGCCGCCAGCTCGCGGTTGTCGCACGCGAAGCGGAAGGTGAAGAGCGCGAACGCCTGTGGAACGAGGTCGTCAGCCGTCAGAAGGACTACGCCGAGTATCAAAGCCGCACCCAGCGCCGCATTCCGGTGGTGGTGTTGGATCCCGCACTCTAAACCGCGCGCGCGGCAGAGGCCGGGAGCTTCGATCCACAGCCTCCGCCGCGCTGGCGACGAGCAGTTGGTTAGTCCAGATCCGGGTCGAATCCGTCGCTGGTGTTGGGCACTACGTGCCGACCGCTCCCATCGGCGTTGACCACAGCGATGCCTTCGTTGAACACGTCGAACGCGAGCCGTGTGCCGTCCCGACTCCACGCCGGATTACCGCCGCCGGTGGGGACAATGATCCGCATGCCGGTACCGTCCGACCGGATCGCCGCGATGCCACCTTCGAAGGTGATCGCATCCGCGTTGGTGAAGGCGATCTCGTCCGTGGTGGGGCTCCACGCCGTTCCGTCGTTGTTGTCACCGTGGTGCGTGATTTGTGTGAGCGCCGTTCCGTCACTCTTCATGACGAAAATCTCGATGGCATCCCCAGTGGTGTTCGCGGCGAAAGCGATCTCGCTCCCGTCCGGGCTGTAGGTCGGCGACAAATAGTCGCCCTTCTGGGCGAGAAGAGTCATGTGCCCGGTGCCATCCACATTCACCACGTCGATCGTGTTGTCGTGCTGCGTCGCCAAATCCTCGTCGGCGACGAAGACGATCTTCGATCCGTCCGCGCTCCAGGAGGGGTAGGAGAGCGGTCCCGTCGTGGTCAGGATCGTCTGCTTGCCGGAGCCGTCGGCGTTCATCACGGCGATCGTGTCGTCGTTGAGACGGTAGAGGATTTTGCTACCGTCCGGACTCCAGGACGGTTGCGCTTCGCTGGCGTCGCCGGTGTTGGTGACATTGGTGCGCCCGCTACCGTCCTCGTTGATCACGAACAGATCGCTCATGAATAGCTCGTTGCTGGCGCCGAAGACGAGCTTGCCGGTACCCGGCGCGCCCTGTGTTGCCGTCGGCTGAGTTGCAGTGGTGTGCGTGGGCGTCGGCGAGGCCGTCGGTGTCGACGAGGCTGTAGCCGTTGACTGGAGCGCCGTGGCCGACGGCTGCGACACGCCGGTCGCGGTGGGTGGGGGAATCGTGGCGGTCGATCGAGCCGTGTTGGTGGCCGCCGCCGGTTGCGTCGGTGCCGGCGTTTCGGTGCCGGCGCTGTCGCTGGTGCCGCAGCCGCACAGCCCGGTCGTGCCGGCCACCATCATCGTGGCGATCAGCAATCTGTTGAATGGTGCGTACATCGTTCATCCTCCTTCTGCGTTGATGTGCTGCCACTCGAGGCGTTCAATTCGGATGAACAATGTTCACCATCGCCGTTGTCGCCTGCGATTGTGCACGCGGTCTGCATGTCTGTCTTCGCCGTTGCCATCTTCGATCCGGCCACGCCGTGATCGCGAAGCAACTCGCCTATGACCCTTGACTCAGCCGGGTGAGTTTCCCGGCTGAGTCAAGGCGACATGGAGCACCGAGTTGAGTGCCTGCGAGGTGTCTGGCGCGCGGCGTTCACTGGAGGAACGGCCTCAGCACGAGCAGCGGAACCCCCAGGTAGTACACAACCCGGCAAGTGATTTCGGCAGCGCGTCGGATCGGCTGCGCGCGTGGGGGAGCAAGCCACGTCCCGAGCAGCGCCCCAGCTTCGGCGATGGCGCGCCACGCGCTGGCATAGAGCACGAGATAGATCACCACCAAGCCCCACGAGATGCTGAGGGTCTTGAGGTAGGGGCCGGCCCCTTCGAGATAGTACTGTCCGAGCAACCCGCCGTAGGCGATGTGCTGGTGCGCGACGAACCATACTGCGGTCGGCAGGGCGGCAAACAGGACGAACTTGGTGAGGCGGTGATACCATCGCCACGGACCGACACTTGTCCTCGCGTCGGCGTAAACGATGAAGGGATCGGCGATCGCCGCGCGCGCGGTGTCAACCCCGCCGCGATCGGCGAGCGCGGATAGCAGGGGTGCGGGACTTGCGAGTTCCAAGCCATAAGACAGCTTGCGACCCGATCGCATCCACAGCGAGAAGCCGGGCCCGGGTAGCAGCAGCCTCCACGGTGCGACCCGCGCGATTGCGGCGTACGGGATTTCCAATTGCAAGTCGCGGCCACGCAGCACGAACTCGTCGTCGCGCAGTTCCACAGCGACGGCGAATGCGCGCTCGATGAGCCACGCGGCGCAGGCGGGCAGGCCCGCGAACACTGCGAGCAAACGCACCAGCGCAAACAGAGGGACGAACTGATCGATCTCGATCAGCCACAGGCCGGTGGCGACTAGATTCGCTCGACTCACCGCGACCAGCACGCCGGCGATGATCCGCCACGTGTTCGGATAGGCGCTCACACGCGCCGCGCTCCGCTCGGTCGTGTTGGCCGTGTTCTGCGCGCGCACCGATTCCGTATATGCAGAATCGGTGCGCGCCTCAATTAAAATTGGGAGCGTTCACGACAGCCGCTGGTGTTGCGGGGTGGCCATGCCGGCCTCCCGCGGCTACGTCGTTGTTGATTCCTCGTCGGCTTCTGCGATCGGCGCGGCGATGCGCGGCACCAGTGGCCAGCGCCAACCCTTTGGTGGTTGGAACGGTTTCCACTCTCCTTCCGGCTGCGCTAGCCGATCGGCGATCGTGAGCAGCACCACGGGATTGTGTCCGATCCCGAGGTGACTGCTCTCGACTTCGATGTTCTCGCACTGCGGCCCGGGCTGCTCGACGCAGCTCTGCCATGCGGTGATTCCATCGCTGCGGCTATAGATCGCCGTCATCGGCACCGCCAACGGATCGGCGAGCTGTGCGCGGAGTGCGGCTTCGTTCGGGTGCGGTGCACGCCGCCCTCGCAAGAAGCGCGGAACGTTCACCGCGCGAAGATCGCGAAAGGGGCTCGCCAAGGTGATCACCAGCCGCACGTCGGAGGGGAAGCGGCGTGCCAGCTCTCGTGCATAGACACCGCCCAAGCTCCATCCGATCAGACTCACGGTGCGATCGTAACGCTGCCGCAACTCAGCGAACCGTTGCTGCAAACCCGCGACCGTCTCGGCGGCCGGGCCGACATTGCGTCCGAGCTTCCAACCGTGAGCGGCATAGCCACGCTCGCGCAGGAACCGGCGCAGAGCGCGCGTAGAAAAGTCGCTGGCCATGAATCCGGGCAGCACCAGCACTGGGTGTCCATCACCCATCGGCGCGCGCCGCAGGAGCGGATAGACGGCGATCAGCGCGCCCAACTCCAGTAAAGCCCGGCCCTCAAGCAGCAGCAGCCCGCGACGGGGCGGAGCAATCGGCTCACGATCGACGGTTCGAGACGCCAACGAAACCTCCTCTACCGAAACAGCGGCCACAGCTTAGCAGAGGAACGGGCCGGCGACACGGGGGTCCGGCAGCACTCGGCTCGCCTTGGCGTCGGCCATACACTACAAGTGAGGCGAGATCCTACCACCAATGGAACCTGTCGCTGCAACCCTGCCTCCTCGCCTCATCTTGTACGACGGCATTTGCCGATTTTGTAATCGTGCGGTGCAATGGTTGCTGCGCGTGGATCGGCGCGGCCGCTTCCACTTCGCGCCGTTGCAGGGACCGACCGCGGCGACGTTGCGCGCACGCCACCCCGAAATCCCGACCGATACCGACAGCATGCTGTACGTGGATTCAAGCGACAGCGAGGAGCGGGTCTACTTGCGGTCGCAAGCCGCGTTTCAGATCTGTCGCGAGCTAGAAGGACGATGGCGCGTGCTGGTGTGGTTCGCGTGGCTGCCGTGCGGCTTGACCGATTTCGCCTACGACACGTTCGCCCGTTCCCGCTACCGGCTCTTCGGCAAACTCGACACCTGTCCCGTCCCGTCGCCCGAGCAACGCGCGCGGTTTCTGCCGTAGCCCGCTGGTTGCGCTGCCGCCACAGCCGCCGAGAACCTGATAGAGTTCAAGCGATGTCCCTCGTGGAGTCGGTGCGACTGATATGTCACCCCGCGACGCGCGCTGACGCGACGCTTGGCGTGGAGGTTGGCATCCGGCGTTCCCAGAGAACTCTCGCATTCACTTTTCGCGTCGCTGGTGATCTGACCCGCGTGCGAGTGCCGCTTCCGCGCCCGCCGCGCATCGCGCATCAGCTGTGGGAACATACCTGCTTTGAAGTCTTTGTCGCCGTCGATGGCGCGCCCGCTTATCAGGAGTTCAACTTCGCTCCGTCGGGCGAGTGGGCGGGCTATGCCTTCAGTGGATACCGAGAAGTAGCGGGGTTGGCCGACGACACGCTGGCGCCGGGCATCATTGTGCGCACGTCCGTCGACCGACTTGAACTCGACGCACTCGTCCGGCTCGATCGCTTGTCGCTTGCTCGCGGACGCGCTCCGCTTCAACTCGGACTCTCTGCGGTCATCGAAGCGTGCGACGGAACACTCTCGTATTGGGCGCTTCGCCATCCCGCCGACCAGCCCGATTTCCATCACACCGATGCGCGGTCGCTGCGGCTGGAGCCACCGGCCGCAGAGTGGTAGGCCTCGGGAGCGATGAAGTTCGGCCAGATATGAAATTCGGCCAGATATGAAATTCGGCATTGATCGTTTGCTGGCAGAGCCCGCGCTGCGCAAGCCGCTCGTGGGTTGCCGGGTGGCGTTGCTGGCCCATCCCGCTTCAGTGACGCGCGATCTCGTGCATTCGCTCGATGCGCTGGCCGCCGTCGGTGACTTAACCATAGCCGCCGCCATTGGCCCGCAGCACGGGCTGCGCGGTGACAAGCAGGACAACATGGTCGAGTCGTCCGACTTCATCGATCCTGTGCACGGCATTCCGGTGTTCAGCCTCTATGGCACGGTGCGGCGGCCGACTGCGGCGATGATGGACGCTTTCGACGTCTTGCTCGTCGACCTGCAAGACGTCGGCACCCGCATCTACACGTTCGTGACCACGTTGCGCTACATGCTCGAAGCTGCCGCGACCCGGCGCAAAGCGGTGTGGATTCTGGATCGGCCAAATCCGATCGGGCGACCCGTCGAAGGACTGCGCCTGCGCCCGGGCTGGGAGAGTTTCGTCGGCGCGGGGTCGCTGCCGATGCGCCACGGGCTCACGCTTGGGGAACTGGCGCGCTGGTTCGTCCGAACGCTTCGCCTCGACGTGGAGTGTGAGGTCGTCGCCATGGAGGGCTGGGACCCGTTGCGCGCGCCAGGGTACGGCTGGCCGATTGGTGAGCGCACGTGGGTGAACCCGAGCCCCAACGCACCCAATCTCTGGATGGCGCGCTGCTACCCCGGTACGGTGATGCTCGAAGGCACGACGCTCTCCGAAGGGCGGGGCACGACGCGGCCGCTGGAGCTCTTCGGCGCACCTGACATTGATGCGGGCGCCCTGACGGCGAAGATGGCATCGCTCGCGGCAGACTGGATGACGGGCTGCCGGCTCCGTTCCTGCTGGTTCGAGCCGACCTGTCACAAGCACGCCGGCCAGCTCTGCGCCGGCGTGCAGATTCACGTCGAGGACGCGAGCTACGATCACGACCGCTTCCGTCCCTGGCGGCTCATCGCGCTCGCTTTCAAGGCGTTGCGCGCGCTGCGACCGGACTACGAACTCTGGCGCGAGTTCGAGTACGAGTACGAGCGTGATCGCCTCGCCATCGACCTCATCACCGGCAGCGAGTTGCTACGCCGGTGGGTGGACGACCCAGCATCGACGCCGGCGGATCTCGATGCGCTCACCGCGCCCGACGAGGCGGCGTGGCGCGACGAGCGCGAGCCGTGCTTACTCTATCGCTAACCAGCGCCCGCGGCGGCGCTCTTCGGCGGCCGATTGCCGTCACCATCACTGCGTGCGCGCTGGTAAAATTCTTGACAGGCAAGCCGATCGAGCCCTAAGGTTCGCGAGCCGTCGAGTGAGCGCGGCTCAAGCTGTGCCGGAATCACTCAACGTGAGTGTGTGGCGAAAATCTGTGGAGAGACGATGTACCTTCGGCATCGGTTGGTGGCAGATTTGGCGCGGGAGATCCTTCAACGTCGGTGTCGGTACACGCTGCGTGTGGGGATGATCTGCGCGGGCCTGATGGTCGTGCCGACCTTCCGGCCGTCGACCGTGCTTGGAGGAGTCGTCCTGCCTCCGGCTGCCGAGTGCGGTAACAATGTGGTCGAGGACGGCGAGGAGTGTGACGACGGCAATCTGTTTGGCGGCGACGATTGCGCATCCAACTGCACGAATGAGATCCAAGCCCCGTTCGTGCTCGACACGTCGGGCAGCCCGCCGCGGTCGCGGGCGATCGTGCAGACGGCCAGCTTCGTGTTCTCGCTGAATTTCTCCGGCAGCCAGCTCAGCCGTATTGGAAAACCGGGACCGGACGGCATCATCCCGGTCGCGCTGCGAGTGGATGAAGTCCTGTTCAACCCGATCCGTGTGCCCGGGATTGCCTGTATTTGCTCACGAGCGATTGCGTTCGACGACTTCGGTCCGGGCAATTGCGGTGTCGGGCAGATCGGCTGCGGCGTGGACGGACTGTCCGGTGTCAATGTCGATGTCGACATCGATCATCGCATCGGGGTCGTGGGCGAGAGTGGATTCACCGAGGCCGACTGTGCGGCTGTGGGTGGAGTTGTCGAAGACGGCTCGCCCAATCATCCGCACGCCGGGGTGTGCAACGGTGCGATCCACACCACGCGCTCGGGCGCAGGTCCGGCGGGCTCGGCGGTGGTTACGCTGTCCACCAGCTTTGATGTCATCGACGATGACGGCTCGTGTCGGATCGAGACCGCTACGAAAATCTGCGAGGGGGGCTCGAACGTGGGGATGCTGTGCGCGGCCACACCGGATGTCTGCGTCGGTGGCAAGTGTATTCCCGCCAAGGGGGCCGACGGCATTCCGTGCAATGATGACGATCCGCTCGCGGTTCGCGGTGCACCGCAGTTGGTGCTTAACACGTCCGGGACCGCGCGGGGGGCGGTGCGCAACGCCAACAATGTTCCGGATGTCAGCATCGCCGAGGGCGAGAGCTGTGGCGAGCATCCGTGCCTCACTTCCGCGACCGGCTTACCGTTCGATTGCGACAAGATCTTGGGCACGGGCACGGGCGGAGGCATCATCGTCAGCGCATTCCCGGCGCTCGACGCGGCGCTGCCTGGCGATACGGTCAACACCGTTATCATCGCCGAGCAATCGGCGCCGACGTTCACGGAGACGCCCACCGCGACGATTGATCCCACTCCCACCGAGACTCCGACACCGACCGCAAGTGCGTCGCCGACGGACACGCCAACCGCGACACCCACCGAAACGATAACTGCTACCCCAACCCCAACTGCAACCGATACGTTGACTACGACGCCGTCGTCGACCCCCACGGACACTCGCACGCTGACGCCGACCGAGACGTTGAAGCCAACCGAGACGCCGACGTCACCGCCGCCATGCGTCGGCGACTGCGACGGGTCACTGACGGTGACGGTCGACGAACTCGTGCGAGGTGTGCGGATCGCCCTCGACGAGGCACCACTGAGCAACTGCCCGGAGTTCGACGCGGACCACAGTCAATCGGT
>JBGOUW010000076.1:0-13167 GCA_041477755.1 Binatia bacterium | reverse complement strand
GGGCGCGCCGCGACGCGGCGGGTCGATCCGCTCGGCTTGGTCGTGAAGGGCGGCATCTGGTACCTCGTCACGGTGACCGCTGGCGACACGCGCGTGTATCGCGTGTCGCGCATCCGGCGCGTCGTCGTCACGAAGGACCGATTTGAACGACCGCGGCAATTCGACTTGGCGACATTCTGGTCTGGTTGGTCGCGTGATTTCATCGCGAGCATCCCGGAGTATCGTGTCAGGTTGCGCGCGACGGCACGCGCGCTCGGGCTGTTACCGCAGATCTTCGGTGATCGGGTGCGCGCCGCTATCGCGGCCGCCGGCCCGCCGCGCGCGGATGGTGTGGTGATCGAACTGACCTTCGATTCGTGCGACGCCGCGTGCGGTCGCTTGCTGGGACTAGGAGCGCTGGTCGAAGTTCTCGAACCAAGCGACCTACGCGATCGCCTTTGTCAGACCGCGCAGGCGGTCAGCGAATTGTATGGCGGCGAAAGCCGGCGCCGCTGAGCGTCGTCAGCCTGCTCTCTGGCTTGCGGGTTGCACCGGAATCAATCCGATCGGGCAACTCACGCCGGTACCGCCGAGGCCGCAGTAGCCGCCGGGATTCTTGGCGAGATACTGCTGGTGATACTCCTCGGCGTAGAAGAATTCCGGCGCCGGCAGCAGTTCGGTGGTGATGGGACCGTGGCCCGCCTCACTCAGCAGACGCTGGTAGGTCTCGTGCGAAACCTCGGCGGCCCGTCGTTGCGCGTCGCTGCAGTAGTAAATGCCGGAGCGATATTGCGTGCCGGCGTCATTGCCCTGTCGCATCCCTTGCGTCGGGTCGTGATTCTCCCAGAACACTTTCAACAGCGACTCGTAAGTCACCGCCTGGGGATCGAACACGACGCGGACGACTTCATTGTGTCCGGTGAGCCCGCTGCACACTTCGCGATACGTTGGGTTGGGTGTGTGGCCCGCGGCGTAGCCAACCGCGGTTGCGTAGACGCCGGCGAGTGTCCAGAACTTGCGTTCAGCGCCCCAGAAGCAGCCCATGCCGAAGAGCGCGCGCTCCATGCCAGCAGGGAAGGGCGGCTCCAGCCGTGCGCCAGTGACGAAGTGTCGCGGCGGGACGGGCATGGGTGCCGCGCGTCCCGGCAGGGCGGTCTCAGGTGAAGGCAATCTCGATTTGTTTTCTTTGAGCCACATGTTCATGACCTTCGAATGATGCCGCGCCGCGCTCCAAGTTACTTCCAGCCGATCGGCTCGTAGCCGTGTTCGCGCAAGCAACGGTCGACGAAGTTGGCGTACACCGGATCCGGGTCGCGAGACTGAAACGAACCCAAGAGACCCGACAGTAGTCCCGCCGTCGCCCCGCTCGCGGCGCCGACCGCCGCGCCGGTGCCGGGGTTGCCGGTGATGGCGCCGCCGACTGCGCCGCTCGCCGCACCCACACCCGCGCCCACCGCGGTTTGGGTTCCGACCCGCCGCGCAGTTTCCGCGTCCGCGCCGCCCGATTTCACGTACTCCTCGGCGCGCTGCATGCAATCCGTGATGTCGCGCTGCGCCGCCGGCTCACCGACGCGCGTATATTGCTCGTTGGGGTACAGCACCGGGCGCCGCGCGCCGCAACCTGCGACCGCAACGAGACCGCTGGCGAGCAAGAGTGAATTCAGTCGATTCGCGCGCATGCCGGAAGCTAACCACAGGGGTGCAGGTCAGTCCAGCTACGCGAAGTCAGTCCGCTGCGATCAGCCCCGCGCGTTGCAGCACGCCGTCGAGGCGCTGCTCCAGCTCGTGTGTTGCCGGGACCATCGGGAGGCGATGCTCGTTGCTGTCGAGCAAGCCCATTCGGCGCATCATCCACTTGATCGGGATCGGGTTGGTGTCGAAGAACACGGCCTGATTCAACTCGAACAATTCGAAATGCAGCGCGCGTGCGGCGGCGAGATCGCCCTCGGCAACCGCGTCGCACAGATCGACCAGCTTGCGTGGGGCGACGTTGCCGACGGCATTCATCACCCCGGCCGCGCCGATTGCGAGCAGCGGAAAACTCAACTCTTCGAGACCGACGAAGAGGCGGAAGTCAGGGCCGAAGCGCACGAGTAGTTTGGTGGCGAAGCCAAGATCGTTGACGGCGAGCTTGATACCAACCAGGCGCGGGATCTTTTCGGCGATGCGTTCGATGGTGTCGAGGGGCAAGTCGACCGCGGTGCGGCCGGGGATGTGGTAGAGCAGCAGCGGTAGACCGGTGCGAGTGCCGAGTTCGACGAAGTACTCGACGAGACCGCGCTGCGGCGGTTTGATGTAGTAGGGCGTGACGATCAGCGCGGCGGCCGCGCCGGCGTCGGCCGCGTGCTCCAGCAGCTCGGCGCTCTCGGCGTGCGACTGCGCGCCGGTGGCGGCGACCACGGGGATGCGGCCATCCGCGGTGTTGATGGCAACCTGCAGCAGCTGCGTGCGCTCGTCGATGGTCAACGTACTCGGCTCGCCGGTGGTGCCGCACACCACGATCCCGTGCGAGCCTTGCTCGATCTGAAATTCTACGAGTTCGGCAAACTTGTCGTAGTCAATTTCGCCGGCGTTGAACGGCGTCACCAACGGCGGAAACGATCCCCGCAAGAAATTCTCGTCCAGCTTGATCATCGTGGTTTGCCTTCGTTCTGCGGCCCCAGGTCTCTAACTGCGGTTGGTCGCAAATCCTTCCTGTGCACCCAGCACGCGAAACGGGTGGCGCAGGTCTTCTTGCCACAGCAGCGACTCCATCGCGATGTGAAGCGGGCTGTCTTGGATCGTCAGCTCGTACACCGGCTCGTCGTGCGAGGCGTGGTTGTGAACGGCCCAGCCCGGCGCGGAGAACATGAGATCGCCGGCGCGCCACTCGTAGCGCTGACCCTCGACCACGCTATGGCCACTGCCGGCGAAGAAATAGTTGATCGCCGCCGACGCGTGGCGATGCGGCCGATCGACGATCTTCGGCGGCCGAATGGTGATCGTCGCAAAGAAGTTCTGCGTCGTGCCGTTGGTGCGGCCGGTCGCGGGGTTGAACATGAGATAGAGTCGGCGGCCCACATAGGATTTACCGAGCGCTTCCAGTTTGTCGAGGTGTTGCTTCACTAGCGGCCACGGCCAGTGCAGCGGCGTCGACTCGACGGCAGCTGGATTGATGAGTTGCTCGTAGGGCATTAGGTAGGCGCCGCTATCGGTGAGCTTGAAGGTTCCGTACGGGCTGTGACGCGTCGGATCGTCGGGGCGCTCGGCGGCAGTGTCGGACACGTCGGTTTCCGGTGGATGTTCGTCGACCACATGCACGTTGAGCTTCTCGAGCAGCGCGGCGTTGCTGTAGGTGAGGCGCACGTGCAGATCGGTGCTGTTGTTGCTGTGCCAGTACGTTGCCATTGACGGTGTGTTCCACACGTCGTACTGCGCAAAATCGATCTTGCTGCCGCCGATCACCGAGGTGCCACGCCCGCGAATGCAGAAGTTTACCTGCGTCGAGTTGTGCCGAATGGGTTGGGTGCGTTCGCCCGGTCTGAGGACCTCGATGGCGACGCGAATACCGGGAGCAAGTCCGAGCCCAGGTGTCTGCGCGCGGGGGTGGACGATGAGCGCCGTGCGCCGCCCGTTGGCCGGCGTAGGCAAGCTGGCGAGCCGATCGATCTCCGCGTCGATCTCTTCTTTGCGGATGATTAGTGCCGGCCACAGATCAAGCACCGGAGTCGATGCGCCGGTGCAATCAACAAAGCGCGCGTGCATGTCGTTCATGATTCAGCACCTCGAAGAAGACTGCAACCCGATGACGAATCCGCATCGCAGTTCATCGGGCAGGTGACCCTAGTGCAAGCGCGGCTGGGCACGTCGCGGTTGGACGATGTGCCGGCCAACGTTGGCGCGGCGGGCGCGATCGTATACCTCAATGCCCAGCGCGAGATCGGCAATGCCCATGCCCATCGCCTTGAACAGCGTGAGATCGGCGTCGCGCGGCCGCTCGCGCTGTTCGGCGACGATGGAACTGAGCGGCGCGACGCGGCTCCAGTCGCCAGTATTGAAGTAGTCCATGAACTCGCGCGACAACGTCTGTGCAGCGGACACGCTGTCTGCGGCTACCACGGTGCAGCGGGGCAAGATGTCGCCCGCGAACTCGGCGCGTTCCGGCGTGATCGCGCCGACCGCGTTGAGGTGGCAGCCGCGGGCTACCATCGCGGCGGTGAGAAACGGGGCAGTCGCGCGCGTGACCAACGTGATGATCGGTGCGCCGGCAACGGCTTCCGCGATCGAGGCCGCCGGAACTGCGACGAGGTCCAACTCGGCATGAACGTGCGCGACGAACTCGGCGCGATGCGCCGGATGGGGACTGAAGACGCGCACTCGTCGCAGCGATCGCACCGCTGCGACGGCTGCGACCTGCGCGAGCGCTTGCTTGCTAGTGCCGATGATCGCCAACTCGTCGGCGTCGTCGCGCGCGAGCCAACGAGTCGCGACACCCGAGATCCCGCCGGTGCGCAGTTGCCCGAGCGCGAAGGCCTCGATGACGGCGCGCAGCGCCCCGGTCTGGCTATCGAACAGGATCAGCAGCGGCGTCGCGCCGCCGGTGGTGTGTGCCCACGTCTTCGTGCCGGCGATGCCTGCGTCGGAGAACAGCGCGCCGATCGCGTGGAGGGTATTACCACCTCCCCAGGCCACGTGGGTCTTCGCCATGTTGCACGCTTCGCCGCGGGCTTCGAGCCTGAGCCCGTGCTCGATTGCGTCGATGGCCTCGCGCAGATCGATGAGCGAGGCGACGTCGGCTTCGTTCAGCCACAGCGCGGAATCAGCGCTCATCGCGAATATCGGCCGCTGCCCCTTCCTTGAAGATCGACGGCACCGGCGGCGCGAGTTGCAAAGCGTTCACGATCAGGCTGTGCGTGACATAGCGGCCGATCAGAAACAGCACGGCCATGGCGTCGGCTGGGCCGATTGCCGCGACGACGGCATCGAACTCTGCGCTGACATTCTGACCTCGCCGCGCGATGACGGTGATGGTCAGACGCTGCACCAACCGTTCGGTGTCCTGCAACGGAGCGTCACGTAACGTCGCGGCGTTGCGAATCCACGCGTCACTCATCCCGAGCGTGCGGCACAGGCGTTCATGCTGATGCCGTTCGTAGTCGTTCTGCATCACGCCGGCGACGGTGAGCGCGACGACTTCGGTGAGGTTGTCGGGCAGCGCGGCCTTGAGATCGTCGGTGAAAGTCATGAACGTGCGCAGAGCCGCGGGCTGATGAGCGGCGCACTTGAAGAACTCGCCAAGGTAGCCAAGCCGCGTCACCCGCGGCTGCAGGGCTTGGCTCAACTCCGCTGGCATGTCGGACATTTCGAGTCGAGGAATGCCGCTGCTCATGGAACAGTCTCGATGCCCGTAGCTCCGGGCTTCCAATATTGTGACTTGCGCATGAACTGGCGCTGGATTTCGAGAAAGTCTGGATCCGCCGAGTCGATGGTCTTTTCGGTGTCGGGGAACTTTGCTGCCAACGCCGCCTCCCAGTCCGCATCGGAGTCTGGAACGTTGAAAATGAAGCCCGTCCGCTTCATGCACATGCCGAGGTTGGCCATGTGGAGCGCCACAGTGCGCGTGCGTGCGCGTCTGTCATCAGCGGATTCAGATGCGGCAGCGGGTGCATGATCGGTAGCCGTGGGCGGCGACACCGGGTTGGATTTGTCAACCTGGGCGAGGCACTCGGTCAGCGTAGAGTCAGCCGTGGGTGGCGGCGCCGCCGGTTGTGTACAACCCAGCACCAGGACCCCCAACGCGGCGAAACAGATGAAGCAGATCGACCGGATCATCGTTCCTCCCAATCAAATGGATGCGGAACCTCGGCTCATAGCGCCCGTCTCTATAGCTGACTCGCGCCGCATGTGGGAATCGCGCGCGGACTCGCGATGCAGGTTGGACCAGTGCGTTGCTAACGCGAAGAGTCAGTCCGAGGTTTCCACTGATTGCCGAGGTTTCCGCTGATTGTCGCCGGGCGTTTGACGACCACGCCCTCGCTGGGCTACAGAGAACCCACGATTATGTCTCGCGGCGCTTTTCGATTTGCGTACTTTACCTTCCCCTGGTGGGCACCGGGGCGACGGAGAACTACGTGAACGGTTAGCGCCGCGTTCATCTGGTAGAATCCGAAGCCCTGAGAGCAATCTCGGGGCTTTTTTTTGGCGAAAGGCAAACAACCATGACCGAGAGAATCGAAAACGCAAATCTGGTGGACGTGCTGCCACTGACGCCACCGACCGCGACGAAGGCGAAGCTGCCGCGCACTGAGCGAGTGACCGAGGTCGTGCTGCAAGCGCGCCGTGCGATCCGTGACATCATCCACGGACGTGATCGACTGCGGTTGCTCGCCGTCGTTGGCCCGTGCTCAATTCACGATCCAGAGGCTGCGCTCGACTATGCGCAGCGCCTGGTACGGGTGGCCGATGCCATTGCCGATCACGTCGTTGTGGTGATGCGGACGTACTTCGAGAAACCACGCACGACGATCGGGTGGAAGGGGTTGATCAACGACCCGCACCTTGATGGTTCGTGCGACATCGCCGTTGGCTTGGAGCTGGCGCGACGGATTCTGTTGGACATCAACGAACTCGGCCTGCCGTGCGGCTACGAAGCGCTCGATCCGGTGACGCCACAGTACATCGCTGACTTGTTGAGTTGGGCGGCCATCGGGGCGCGCACGACCGAGAGCCAAACCCATCGCGAGCTCGCCAGCGGGCTGTCGATGCCGGTCGGATTCAAGAACGGCACCGATGGCGGTCTTGAGGTCGCACTCAACGCGATGATCTCTGCCCGCGCACCGCACGCGTTTCTCGGTATCAATGCCGATGGGGTTACGTCGGTGGTCCGTACGGCCGGCAATCCCGATCGCCACATCGTGTTGCGGGGCGGCGGGGGCAAGCCCAACTACACGCCCGCCGATGTGGCGCGGGCGGCCGCGCTGGTGGCCGATGAGGCGATAGCGCGCCCGATCATGGTGGATTGCTCGCACGACAACTCGACGAAAGACCACACCCGTCAGCCGCAAGTGTGCCGCGACGTGTTGGCGCAGATGCGCGCCGGAGAGGAGCGCATCATGGGCGTGTTGCTCGAAAGCAATCTGAAGCCCGGCAAGCAGACGTGGAAGCCTAACGTGCCGCTCGCATACGGGGTCTCCATTACCGACGCCTGCCTTGGCTGGGACGACACCGAAGCGCTGCTGTACGAGATCGCCGATGCGGTGAAGCAGACGCCCGTCCTGGCTGCCTCGATGTAAGTACGGGGCCCAGACTGGCCTGCGAGCCAGGTGGCGTATGCAGCGGGAGATCACCGAGCCCGTGCCGTTGCCGGCGCTTGCGCTTCAAGCGCCCGGGCGCTGGTAGCCGCGCGCCTACTTGACGTACCCCAGCGCCCGCAGCTTCTCCGTCGTCTCGTCCGTGAGTTCTGTCGCGTCGGCGCCACGCACTCGCATCGGCGGGGAATAGGGCCCATAGCTGGCGAGCGCTGCGTGCGGGATCGCCGCAATCACCTCGGGCTGCAGCGCCTCGGTGAGCACGCGCCCCGGCATGTCTGTGGCTCGCGGCAGCCCGAGCAACGCGAGCAGCGTCGGTGTCACATCGAGCAGCGAGGGTGCGGGCGCCAACTGCGCGCCCGCTCGGATGCCTCCGCCACTCATGAGCAGTATGCCGTCGGGGGCGTGCTCGTGGCCCGACAGGCCGCCGCGCTCGTAATCCCAGCCGTGATCCGACACGAGGACAACGGTCGTGTGGTCGTCCGCTTGCGCAACATACTCGGCAAGCCAGCGATCGACGCGTTCGTAGTAGTGATCGACCACGCCTTGGTAGAAGGGAAACAGGTGACTCACGTTGTCGATGCCGGGTAGATACAGTGCGAGAAAATCCACGCGTTCGTTGTCCAGCAACCGCAACCCCGCCGCCACGCTGAACGCGTCGACGCCGTAGACGAGGCTGAAGGCGTCGCGGCGTCGCGGCGTCGTTTGCAGTTCCTCTCGCTCACCGGCGCTCAGGTCGGCGAAGAACGGCGCAGCCATGAAGCCGGACAGCGAGTCGGGCGATCGCTCGACCTCCAGTTTGGCCAACTCTGCCATCAGTGCGGCTGGATATGTTACCCCGAACGTGACGGGATTCGTCTGCCCAAATCGTCGTTCCATGCGCGCGGCCCGGCGCGGGTTGTTGTCGGACACCAGGTAGCCGTTGACCGGTTCGCTCGGCCATGTACCCCACCAGTTCACCACCGCCACGCGCCGACCGTAGTCCGAGGCGATGTTCCACACCGCCTTGACGCGCCGGTGGCAGGCGCTGATGGGAACTTGGACGAGAAGGTTGCGATTCAACAGTTCGCCGACCAACGGCCGCAGGCCAAGGTAGCGTGGCAACAGGTTGAGGTTGGGAAGATTCTGTACGCCGCACGGCAGACCGGGAATCGGCACTTCAGTGAAGCCGTGAACGCCATGGAGTGCTTCGCCCACGCCGGTAGCGATCGTTGTCCACAAGATGGGCGACCACGTCGGCTTCATGCTGGTGAGAGGCGCCGAGACCCCGTCGCGCATCAGTGCTGCGAAGGTGGGCAATCGTCCCTGAGCGACCAAGGGCCGAATACGACGCCAATCCGCGCCGTCGAGCCCGATCAGAAACACACGCCCGCTCGCGGCACCCGCCGCGAGGGGCGAGACGGTGGCGAGAGATTCCGAACGCGATGCCGTGTGCAGGTCGGTCGTGAACGCGGCGCACAACATCAAGAGCGTCACGGGCAAGACCCAACTCGTCCACGAGTGCGCCAGCCCTGCGCGGATGCGATTCGCGACTGGTCTGGTGGCCAGCAGCGCGATGAGTGCACTGACAACTCGGAGCGGCAACTCGAAAGTCTTCAACGGCGGGCGGCCGGCAACATGAAAGCCGACTGCGAGAATCGCCGCACACGCAGCCGCTGCGACGATCTCCGCGCTCACGCTGGCCGCGGTCGATTCCGGCATGACCGGTCGTGCGCGTGATGTCGTCAGCCGCCGCCAACCGGCGCCAAGCATGTGGCTTGTGAGCGCGCCGAGGGTGAAGAGCGTTGCGTAGCTCACGGCGACCACGCCCGCGAAACGCAGCCCGTTCCCCTCGATCACAATGGAGTCGTTGCCGTGCGCGCTCAGATAGCCCGCTAAGAGCCCCAGCGTGGTTCCCAGCAACGCCCACGCGACAACCGCGAGCAGCCAGGCGCGAACGCCACGCGGCGAGGTGTGCACCGACGGCATCCTACTTCACGTACCCGAGCGCCCGCAGCTTCTCCATCGTCTCGTCACCGAGTTGCGCACTGGTGCGATTGCGCAGCCGCGCCGGTGGCGTGTGCGCGCCGTAACTGACCACCGGCGTTGCGGCCACCGCGGTGCGGCTGGCGGGCTGCAACGCTTCGGTCAAAACGTACCCCGGCATCTCCCGCGACTGCGGCAATCCGAGCAATGCCAGCACCGTCGGGGCGATCTCGTACAGCGAGGGCTTGTCGCGCAGCTCCGCTCCCGGTTGCACCGCGCGGCCGTACAACAACAGAACTCCGTCAGGGCCATGGAAGTGCCCGAACAAGCCATCGTGCTCGTAATCCCAGCCGTGATCGGACAGGATCACCAACGTCGTCTGTTCGTCGGCTCGCTGCAGATAGTCGTACAATACGCCGTCAACGAACTCGTAGTAGCGATCGACCATCCCACGCTTGAACGCAAAGCGATGACTGATGTTGTCGATGCCCGACAAGTAGAGGGCGAGAAAGTCCAGGCGCTCCTTGTTGAGCAGCTGCAACCCCGCGGCCGCGCTGAAGCGGTCGCTGCTGAGAACCTTCCAGAAAAACTGCACATCCTGCGGAGTGAGTTCCTCTCGCTCGCGGTTGGTGAGGTCGGCGAAGAACGGCAGACTCAATGCCTCGGCTGGTAGCGTCAGCGCTGCCGAATCCACCAACGTGCTCAACTCGGTCATCAGCGACTCCGGATATGTGGTGCCGAACGTCGGTGGCGCCGTGGTGTTGAAGTGATTGGCGATGAACGCGGCGCGTAGTGGGCTGTTGTCGGAGACCATGAAGCCGTTGACTGGTTCGCTCGGCCACGTCGCCCACCAGTTGACGACGCCGACCCGCCGACCCTGATCGGACAAGATGTTCCACAGGGCTTTGACGTGTCGGTGACACGAACTGACCGCCGTCTGAGGGAACCAGCCGTGGTTGATGAGGGTGCGGACGAGTGGGCGCAGCCCGACATGGCGGGGGAGGGTGTGGGGTCGTGCGAGTTTCTGAATGCCACAGCCGAGCCCCGGGATCGGCCGTTCAGTGAAGGTGAAGACGCCATGCGCCGATGCGCCCATCCCGGTCGCGATCGTTGTCCACAGAATCGGCGACAGCGTTGGATGCTCAGTGGTCAGCGGGGAGGCGACGCCGCCGCGCGTCAGGGTTGCGAAGGCTGGCAGGCGGCCTTGAGCGATGAGCGCGCGGATGCGTCGCCAGTCGGCTCCGTCCAAGCCGATCACGATCACCTGCGCTCCCGTGTTGGTTGACGTGTTGGTTGAAATGACGGGCGGTGGGTCCGGTCGCGTGCGGACTCTGGCGTCGATGCGGTGAAGCGCGAACACGAGCAGCGCCGCGATTATTGGCAGTACGCTGATGGGTAACCAGCGCAGCAGCCGCGAACTCGCGCACCATGCGCAGAGGCGCGGCGCGACGACCCTCGCAATCAGCGACGCGACGAGTCCCGCGGCGGCGAACAGGGCTGCATAGGCTGCCGCGACGACCAGGGCGAACGCGAGCGCGCTGCCGGAGGGGGCCAACGTGTGATTCGTCGTGGTGGTGAGATACCCTGCCCACAAGCCGATCACGACTCCGGCCCACGCCGACACCGCCACAGTTAGCACCACCGTTCGAAGCCAATGTGTGGACGTGTGCGGCGATTGCATTCCGATCTCGGCGGCGCCGTCATATAGAGTCACCCGCGCCCGCGCAAACACACCGTCATTGCTTGGGCAGCTCTGTGCTCTCAGGTAGACTCGCGTCAATGACGACAAATCCGTTTGCCCGCTTCCATCGGTGGTTCACTCGCGCTCAACGCGACGGCAGTCCGCTGCCCGAAGCCATGGCGTTGGCGACCGCCGACGCCGCCGGCAGGCCATCGGTTCGTTACGTGTTGCTCAAAGGTGTCGATGCGCGCGGCGTCGTGTTCTTCACCAACGGGGCGAGTCGCAAAGGCCGCGAGCTGCGCGCCAATCCGCGCGCCGCGGTCGTGTTCGTGTGGGACCGCCTGCGCAAGCAGGTGCGGATCGACGGTGTGGTTGAAGCGGTCAGCGCGGCCGAGGTCGACGCGTACTGGGCGACCCGTCCGCGCGCCAGTCAGCTCGCTGCGCTGGCGTCGGATCAGAGCGCGCCGATGGCGAACCGAGCGACCCTGCTCGCGCACTGGCGCGCGCTCCGCCGGCGCTACCGCGGCCAATCCGTCCCGCGTCCGCCGCAGTGGACCGGCTATCGCCTGGTGCCCGATACGATCGAGTTCTGGACGCATCGCGAGTACCGCCTGCACGAGCGTGAGCAGTTCATCCGCACTCGCCGCGGTTGGCGGCGCCGGCTATTGCAGCCGTGATCCCGCGCTCCGACACGTTCGTTGAGAGCCCAGCCCCCACCACTGCGAACTTTGTGGTACGGTAGCGAGCATGGCGCGCGAGCAGGCGGCGGTACGAGTGGCGGATGCACTGCCGCCGCAAGTGGATCTCATCACCTATCGGCGGATCTGGGCGCTCGCCTGGCCAGTCAGCATCTCGACGTCGACGGTCACGCTGCTCACACTCGCGAACCTGTTTTGGATCGGTCATCTCGGCACGATTGCGGTCGCGGCGGTCTCGCTCAGCGGCAACATTCTCTTCATCGTTTTCGGCATCTCCAACGTCGTGTACACCGGCGCGCTGGCGATCGTGGCGCGGCGGATCGGGGAGGGCAATCACGCGCAGGCCTTCAACGCGGCGCTGCACGCGATGTGTCTGGGGGCGATCCTCGGCGTCGTGGTGGCGGTGCTCGGCTACGCCGGCGCGCCCAGCATCGTGCATTTCTTCGACGCCGGCGACGCCGTCGAATCGGCGGCGATCTCGTACCTCCGCATCTCGTTGGCCGGGCAGATCCCGCTCTTCGTGTCGGTCGCACTGAGCGCGAGTTATCAGGCCGCGGGCGACACGCGTACGCCGATGTTGATCAACGTGGCGGTCGTGTTGGTCAACGGCCTCCTCGATCCGTTCTTCATCTTTGCGCCGGGCGAGCTGCGACTCGGCGGCGTCTCGTTGGGCTGGCTCGGGTGGGGCGTGAACGGCGGCGCCATCGCCGGGCTGCTGGCCGGGGCTGGCGGCTTCATCGTGTTCCTCACCACCTCGCTCCGACGCGGCAAGCCGTTCAAGCGCCCGGCGCACCAACCGTTGGCACTGAGCCTCGGCGAATTCTGGCGCATGTTGCGCATCGGCACGCCGGCGAGTCTGTCGATGGTGGCGCGGCCGCTGTCGACGTTTCTGTTGCTGAAAGTCGTCGCCTCGTTTGGTACCGCGGCGATTGCCGCGTTCGGCATCTCGCTGCGCTCGTTCTCGGTGAACTGGATTCCGTACTCGGGGATCAATACCGCAGTGTCGAGTTTGGTCGGCCGCAGCCTCGGCCGGCGCGACATCGACGCGGCGACGCGCGCGGTGCGGCATGGCCTGGCGGTGGACACGGCGCTCGGCGTGGTGTTCTGCATCCTCTACTACGCGTTCGCCCAAGACATCATTCTGGCGTTCGATCGCGAACCGGCGGTGGTGGCGGCAGGCGGGCCGTTCCTGCAACTGATGGCCCTGGGCTTCCTAGTCAGCGCCCCGATGTTCGCGCTCACCAGTGCGATGAACGGGGCCGGCGACACCAAGCCGCCGATGGTCGCCGCGTTCTTGGCCAATTGGCCGATCAAGCTGCCGCTGTCGTACGCGTTGGCACTGCCGTTCGGCTACGGCATCAACGGCGTATGGATCGGCATGTTGGTCTCGATCGTCTTCGAAGCGATTGTGATCTTCGTCTGGTACCAACGCGGTACGTGGAAGACCAAGAAGGTCTGAGGCTTCACTGGACAGCGCCACGCGACGGATTGAAGGTTTGCCAACGCGCCAACTTAGGGAGGCTGGCCATGCCCATAGCGGAGATCGTGATCTGCCTGT
>JBGOUW010000194.1:0-8628 GCA_041477755.1 Binatia bacterium | reverse complement strand
GCGTCAACCCGCTGGTCGGCGAGCTGCGCGCACTCGAACTCATATACGAAAAGGCCGGGGTGCCCGAGCTGGCGTACATGTTCAAGCACGCGCTGACGCACGACGTGGCGTATGAGAGCCTGCTGATGCAGCGCCGCAAGCAGTTGCATCGCACGATCGGTCTGACCGTCGAGGAGCTCTATGCCGACCGTCTCGCCGAATACTGGGAAACGCTGGCGCATCATTTCTATCGTGCAGAGGACTGGCCGCGCGCCTTCGCGTACCTCGTCAAAGCCGGCGACAAGGCGCGAGCGGCGTTCGCCAACCGCGAAGCGGTGCATTTCTACAGTCAGGCGCTCGACGCTGCCGGCCATCAGGCAGTCGACGCGCGCCAACGCGCGGCGGTCTATGAGGGCAAGGGCCTTGCGCATTTCTGTCTGAGCGAATTTGCCGAGGCGATCGATAACTTGCGGCACGCGCTCGAGCTGGTCGAGGACCCCGTCCACCGGGCCGAGATCAATGCGGAGCTCGCGGAAGCCTTGTTATGGGCACACGAGCTTGACGCAGCGCTCGCCGCTGCAGACACCGCAATCGCGCTCGCCGAGCCCGCCGGCGCGATCGTGGTGGCGGCGAACGCCACGTTTGTGCGCGGGTTCGTCCATATGCTGCGTGCCCAGTTGACGGAGTCCGCGGCGTGCTTCACCACCGTCGAACGCATGTCACAGCAAGCCGGGCAGCGAGTGCTCGGCGGTCGCGTCCGGCTCAACGTTGCCTTACAAGCGAACTGGCGTGGCGACTACCGTGAGGCGGTTGCAGACTGCGAGCGCGCGTTGGTCGAGTTCAAAGATGCGAACGAGTTGTTGCATCTGCTTGAAGGCTACAGTCAGTTCGGCATCATGCTCGGTGGTGCCGGTGACTACGCGCGCATGCTGCCCAACCTTGCGAACGGCATCGCCCTTGCCGAGTCCATCGGTGACAAGGTCTGGCGCGCGCGCATGTGGAACACGCGCGGCTGGGTGCTGACCGAGATCGGACACTACGACGCAGCCGAGGAAGCCAACCGTCGCTGCATCGAGATCGCGCAGCAGCTCGGGGCGCTGCGGATTGCGTCCGAGTTGATCGGCAACGCGGAAGCGAACCTGGCGGACGTCGCGCTCGCGCGCGGCGATCTCATCGGCAGCGAGCCGCATCTCGCTGCGGTCGGCGCGATCTTGAGCGATCGCCGCAACGAGTGGATGACCTGGCGCTACGGCATGCATCTCCATGCGAGCGCCGCCGAGTTGGCGCTTGCGCGCAGCGATCTCGACCGAGCGCGCCAGCACATCGAGGCTTGCTTGGCGGCCGCGCAGCGAACCAAGTCGCGCAGGTATATCGTGCGGGCGACTCGGCTGCTGGCCGCGTGCCACATCGCCGCCGGCAATGTCGTAGAGGCGGAACGCGGGCTCGCCGAGGTCGTGCGCGATGCGCGCGCGCTGGCGAATCCCCCGCAGCTCTGGCACGCACTGCTCGCCCACGGCCGTGCGTTGCACAGCCTCGGCCGCCACGATGAAGCCGCGGTTACTTGGCGCGAAGCGCTCACGCTGGTGGCGGCCGTCGAGCAAACCCTGCCGGCGGAATTGCAAACGACGCTGCGCGGCTCACCACTAACAACGACGCTGGAAGAGCTGGCGTCGTGATTCGCCGGCTAGCTTGGTGAATGCTGAAGGCCAGTGAGGAGTGTCACAACGGATTGAACGGATTCGGAGTCATGCGCACTCCTTCAGAGAATCCGTGGAATCCGTTGTAAAGCTGTCCTTCCACGAACATGGCCACGCGCCTTCCTGACCACATGCCGATTGTCGCGCACCGCATGGCCCGCGGCGACTATCGCGCGTGCTACGAAGAGCGCGAGATCACGTCGGCCGTTGACCTGTGCGACGAACGCGGCCGCCTCAATCCCGCTGCCATCGGTTGGTCGCGTCAACCGCTGGTGCGCGCCACTCTCCGCCGCCACTGGCCACGCAAGAAGCGGTGGAATTTTTGGAACTGGATCAGTCCGCACTTCGTGTTCTCGGTCACCCTCGCCGACATCGACTACGCCGCCTTCTGCCAGGTGACGTTCACCGACTTTGAAACCCAGCAGTCACTCAGCGGTATGGCGTTGGCCCGACCGCACTCGTTCCCGATGCCAGAGCGCGTTGACAGTGCGATCACGTTCCGCGGCGGTGGACTTGAGTATGCGAACCGTCCCACGGATGGCGACCTCAAGGTCGACTTCACCGGCCAGGCGAAGACGGGCGAGTCAATCGTGGCCGACTTCATCGTCCGCAGGCCTCCGGGGCATGAGACGCTGAACATCGTCGTGCCGTGGAGCGCGACGCGCTTTCAGCTCAACTCGAAGTCGAACACCATGCCGTGCGAGGGAAGCGTAACCGTTGGCGGCCGCCGCTACATCATGGATCCGGCAGAGTGCCATGCCGTGCAGGACTTCGGCCGCGGAGTGTGGCCATACCGCTCGTTCTGGAACTGGGGCGTCGGTACCGGCGTGCAAGACGGCGTCACCATCGGCGCAAACCTTGGCGCCAAGTGGACCACCGGCACCGGCGCCAACGAGAACGGCCTGTGCATCAACGGCCGGCTCTACAAGATCATGGAAGATCTGCGCTGGCAGTACGACCCGCGCGATTGGAAGCAGCCGTGGCACGTGCGCGCCGAGCACAGCGGGATGGTCGATCTGACGCTGCAGCCGATCGTCGCCCATCAGCCCATGTTGAACATCGGCGTGCTGCGCTCCGGCGGCGTGTGCGCGTTCGGTCGCTGGCAGGGTACGATTCGCTTCGATGGCAACGAAGTGCGCGTCCGCGATCTGATGGGCTGGGCGGAGGAGTTCGAGCATCGTTGGTGATCGCGGGTAATCGCGTCGGCCCGCGCTTCCGCCCGCGTGGGGTTTTGGCGTAGAGTGCCGCCGCCATGGAACCCGAGATCCGCTACGTCCGCAGCGCCGACGGCACCAGCATCGCCACGTGGAAGTTCGGAGCCGGATCGCCGCTGGTTGTGCCAATGCTGCCGCTGGCTCCTCTGCAATTGCACTGGTGCATTCCGGAAGTGCGGCGCGGGTTCGAGCTGCTCGCGCAGCGGCGCACCGTGGTGATGTATGATTCACGTGGTTGTGGGCTATCCGACCGCGCGGCAACCGACTTCTCGCTGGCCACGGTAGTGTCTGACCTCGATGCCGTCGTGCGCGGTCACGCTCTCGACCGCATCGATCTGCTGGCGCGCGGTCCTACGGGACCGATAGGTATTGCCTATGCGGCGCAACCAGACCGCGTGCGGCGCTTGGTTCTCGTCAATGCCGTCGCGCGTGGCAAGGACTTCACAATGAACGCGGAGCGGCGAGCGCTCGGTCAACTCATCGCGGTCAATTTTGAGCTCTATTGCCAGACGCTCGCCCTAGTTGATTTCGGCTGGACTGAGACGGCCCGGCTGGTGGCGGCGGAATCTGCGAATGGGTGTAACGCGGAGATCTTGACGAGCTGGTGGACCGCCCTGCGCGAATGGGACGCGTCCATGCGGTTTCCGGAGGTCCGCTGTCCGACCCGGATCATGCACCAGCCTTCTCCGAGCGGCGCCATTGCCCTCGATGTGCTGCGCAAGATGGCGGCGATGATGCCGGATGTCCGGCTCAGCATTCGCGCGAGACCCGGGCCGATGCTGTTCGTAGAGGATCCGGAAGCCGTGGCTCAAGAGATCCTCGATTTCCTCGATGAGGATCACGCTCCCGGCGCCGTGGCACCGCTGCCCTCCGGCACCGCGATCATCCTGTTCGCCGACATCGTCGACTCGACGTCGCTGACCGAATCGATGGGAGACGCCGCGTTTCGCGCGAAGGCGCGCGAATTGGACGAAGTCATGCGCGCAGCCATTCGTGCGTGCAGCGGTACACCGGTCGACGGCAAGCTCGTCGGTGATGGCGTGCTCGCGATCTTCTCGTCGGCGTCACAGGCGATCGATGCGGCGCTGCGCTGTGGCGCAGCCGGTGACGGAGTCGGGCTGAAGCTCCACCTCGGCATCCACGCGGGCGACGTGATCCGCGAGGCCAACAACGTCTACGGCGGCGCGGTGAACATCGCCGCGCGCATCGCCGCTGCGTCGGCGCCCGGCGAGATCCTGGTTTCCGACACGGTGCGCAACCTGGCACGGACCTCCGCTGCCGCGTCCTTCGAGGATTGTGGCGAGCATGCGCTCAAGGGTATCGTGGAACCGCACCGGCTGTTCGCCGTCCGCGCGGAGACGCGGTGATGGAACCCGAGATCCGTTACGTCCGCAGCGCCGACGGCACGAGCATCGCCACATGGACGTGGGGAAGCGGGCCGTTTCTCCTCGCCGTGCCCGGCTTCGGCTTCGGAACCGTGCAGATCGCGATCGAGTTTCCCGGTTTTCGCGCCGAGCTGGAGGTGGTCGCCCGCAGCCGTACGGTGGTGAGTTACGATTTTCGCGGCTTCGGACTTTCCGACCATGACTGCGAGGACTTCTCTCTCCCCGCATTAGTCGCCGACCTCGACGCTGTGGCGCAGTCGATTGGCGCGGGTCCAGTCGATCTCATCGGTCGGGGGGCCGGTGGACCGGCCGCGATCGTCTGGGCAGCCGAGAGCGGCCGCGTGCGCCGCCTGGTGCTGAACCACACGATCGCACGCGGGCGCGACCTTCAACTGAATCCGAAGCGCCGCTTGCTCTCTCCGCTGATCGAAGTCGACTTCGAGCTCTATACCCAGACGATGGCCTTGGTGGATTTTGGCTGGACTGACGTGGCACGGCGTGCCGCCGAGCTGATTGCGACCATCAATCCGCGGATGTTCGGACGCTCGTGGGCGGCCCGCCGGGAGTGGGATGCGTCGGGGTCCCTGCCCGCCATCGGCTGTCCGACGCTCGTCATCCACCACCGCGATGCCCGCGATGGGTTCGTTACGCTCGACAGTGCCCGCGCGCTTGCTGCGACGATTGCGGGCGCGCGGCTGGTGGTTCATCCGGGGCAGCCGCTGACCTCCGCCGATGACGGCGCCGCGCTGGGTCGCGTGATCGCCGAGTTTCTTGATGTGGAGCGAGGCGGATCCGCGCGGGCCGAATCGGTGGGGACCGCGACGGTTCTGTTCGCTGACATCGTCGACTCGACGGCTCTCACCGAATCGATGGGCGACGCCGCGTTCCGCGCGAAAGCGCGCGAGTTGGATGACGCCATGCGCGCAGCCATTCGTGCGTGTAGCGGTACGCCGGTCGACGGCAAGCTCGTCGGTGATGGCGTGCTCGCGGTCTTCTCGTCGGCGTCACAGGCGATCGATGCGGCACTGCGCTGTAGTGCAGCCGGTGACGGAGTCGGGCTGAAGCTCCACCTCGGCATCCACGCCGGCGATGTCATCCGCGAGGCCAACAACGTCTACGGCGGCGCGGTAAACATCGCGGCGCGCATTGCCGCCGCGTCCGCGCCCGGCGAGATCCTCGTCTCCGACACCGTGCGCAACTTGGCGCGCACTTCCGCCAGCGCGATTTTCGAAGATCGCGGCAAGCATGCGCTCAAGGGCATCGGCGAGCCGATACGGATTTTCTCAGTACGAGAGGCGCGGCGACAATGAGCAGCGCGATCCCCGAAACCAAATACGCCAAGAGCGGCGACCTCAGCATCGCCTACCAGGTCATCGGCGAGGGCCCGCGCGACTTGATCTACGTCCCGGGGATCATCTCGCATGTGGAGTTCTTCCATGAGCTGCCCGGCTACACCGAGTTCCTGAACGGCCTCGCTGCGTTTGCGCGCGTGATCGTCTTCGACAAGCGCGGCAACGGGCTCTCGGATCGCATCACCGGTGCACCCACCCTCGAGGAGAGGATGGATGACATCCCGGCGGTCATGGATGCCGTCGGCAGTGAACGCGCCATCCTCTTCGGCGTCTCCGAGGGCGGGCCGATCAGCCTGCTCTTCGCCGCCACCCATCCGGCCCGCGTCGAGGCGATCATCCTGTACGAAACCTTCGTGTGCTACGGAGGCGTGCCAGGTCACACGATGGTCTGGGCGTCGGACGCTCACAAGCAACTCACTGAGTTGATGCTCGAGGGGCATGGCACGGGTAAATCGCTGCGCGGCTTCGGCACCTCACGGGCCGACGATCCCCACGTACAAGCGCTCTGGGGCCGGGCCGAGCGTCTGTCGAACAGCCCTGGTGGGTTCCGCGCCGTCTACGAGGCGCTCCTCGCAACCGACGTTCACGCCACGCTGCCGATCGTGCAGGTACCCTGCCTCGTCATCCACGCGGCGAACGGGTCGATGTTCGAGCAGCAAGCCAGATACCTTGCGGAACACTTGCCGAAGGCACGGCTGGTCGCGCTCGACGGCATCGATCACTTCCCGTGGTTCGCCGGCAACGACCGGATCGTCGCCGAGGTCGAGGAGTTCGTGACTGGCACACGCTCGGCCGTCGCCAACGACCGAATCCTCGCGACGCTGCTCTTCACCGACATCGTAGGCTCAACCGAGCGGGCCGCCGAGCTGGGCGACCGCCGGTGGCGCGAGGTGATGCAGACCTACTACGACTTGGTTCGGCGACACGTCGAGCGCTTCCGCGGCCTTGAAGTCGGCACCGAGGGTGACGGCTTCTTCGCGCGCTTCGACGGTCCAGCGCGGGCGGTGTCGTGCGCGTGCGCCATCCGCGACGGCGTGCAGGGCCTCGGGCTCGAGATCCGTGCCGGGCTGCACACGGGCGAGATCGAGATCAGGGGCGACGATCTGACGGGTCTGGCCATTCACATCGGTGCCCGTGTGTCCGCGCTTGCCACCGCCGGCGAGGTGCTCGTGTCACGCACAGTGAAGGACCTGGTCGTCGGCTCAGGTCTCGCGTTCATCGACCGCGGCACGCACGTGCTCAAAGGTGTTCCCGACGCGTGGCAGGTCTACGCGGTCTCCGGGCAGGCGCGATGAGCGAGCCTGAGCGCATGCCGATGACACGACCCGCCGCCTACCCGCCTGCTGTCGGCGCCGGTGGTGACCGCCGACCGCAAGATCCGTTCGTACCGCCACGTGCAAAGCGTGTGGTGAACCGGGTGCATTGGTGAACGCTCCCGAGACCCTCTACACGCGCACGGGCGACGGTTTGCACATCGCCTACCAAGTCGTCGGCAGCGGACCGATCGACATCGTGTACGTCCCGAACTGGGCGAGCCCGGTGGACCTCATGTGGGAGGAGCACCGCTACGCCCACTTCCTCTCGTGCCTTGCCTCCTTCAGCCGGCTGATCCTCTTCGACAAGCGCGGGTCCGGCGCCTCGGACCCGGTCCCGCTGGGTGCGCTGCCGACGCTGGAAGAATGGAGCGACGACATCCGAGCGGTGATGGACACCGTGGGTTCCGAGCGGGCTGCCATCCTCGGTGTCACCGGGGGAAGCATTATGGCGGCGATCTTTGCCGCTGTGCATCCAGAACGGACAGCGGCGTTGGTACTCGTCGGTGGTGCTGCACAGCCCGGGCGTGTTTGGGCGAAGTTCGCAGGCGGCGAGAATCCCGCCGCGAGCTTCGAGGCCAATTGGGGCCGCGCCACCCTCGCCGACATCATGGCGCCGGGGGAGGACGCTGCATTCGCCACCTGGTTCGTCAGGTTCTGCCGGCTCGGAAATCCACCCAAGCCCGCCACGGCGGTCTTTGCCGCTCAGCGCCAGACGGACCTCGGAGCGGTGCTGCCGATCATCACCGCTCCGACCCTCGTCGTGCACCGGACTGACGACCCGTTCATTCCGGTCGAGCAAGGCCGGTACCTCGCTGCGCAGATCCCGGGCGCGCGCTACGTCGAGCTGCCGGGCCGAACGCATCTGCCGTTCCTCGGCGATGCCGACGCGCTGCTCCGCGAGATCGAGACTTTCCTCACCGGCTCACACACGCCGGCCGACGTCGACCGAGTGCTGCGCACGATCCTGTTTACCGACATCGTCAACTCGACCGCCCGTTTGGCCGAGGTAGGCGACCGGCGCTGGCGTGAGCTGCTCGACGCACACGACACCGCGGTGCGCCGAGCGGTCGAGCAGTTCCGAGGCACCGTCGTGAACACCACCGGCGACGGGTTTCTGGTCGCATTCGACGGACCGGCGCGGGCGATCCGCTGCGCCGCGGCGATCGTGAGCTCGGCACGGTCGCTCGGGATGGAGGTACGGGCCGGGCTGCACACCGGTGAGTGCGAGGTGCGCGGTGACGATCTCGCCGGCATCGCCGTGCACATCGGCGCACGGATCGGGGCCCTCGCCGGCGCCGGGGAAGTGCTGGTCACGTCGACCGTGCGCGATCTCGTCGCCGGTTCGGGTATCGCCTTCGCCGACCGCGGGCAGCACGAGCTCAAAGGCGTACCGGGCACGTGGCAGGTGCTCGCGGTTGAGGCGTGAGCGGAGCGCATGTCGATGACACGACCCGCCGTCCACTACGCCACCACCGCCGATGGGCTGGAGATCGCCTACCAGGTGCTGGGTGACGGGCCGATCGACGTCGTCATCGTCCCCGGCATGTCGTCGAACCTCGACTGGAACGCCGAGTTGCCATTCTACGGCGGCTATCTGCGGCGCTTCCCCCGCTTTTCCCGGACCATCGTCCTCGATCGACGCGGCGCGGGCGTGTCGGATCGCGAGGTCGGCAGCGGCAGCCCCG
>JBGOUW010000244.1:0-7386 GCA_041477755.1 Binatia bacterium | reverse complement strand
ATCATCGTCGCGGCGTAGGCGGCGCCAACAGCGAGAATGCGCGGCGTCCAGCGCTGGCGCGCACCGGGCAGAAAGATCACCAACGCCACAGCCGCCACCACCGAGCGAAACGCGGTAACCTGCCAGCTCGTCAGCGTACAGGCTTTGATCGCCGCGCCGCCGGTGGAGAACAACGCGGCCGCGGCGAGCAGCTGCAAGCGTGACAACGCGTGCGGGGCCGGTGCTGTGGCGGCGCGGTTCACCGCGCCCGTTCACGCGCCGGCAGCGTGATGCCGTACACCCGCGCCGCGTTGATGGCGAGGATCTTCTCACGCGAGGCCGGTGGGATTGTCGCCATGGATGCGAGCGTCTTCGTCACCGCGCCGGGAAAGTGCGCATCGGGGTGCGGATAGTCCGATGCCCACACCACGCACTCGTCGCTGACGTGGCGAACCACCGCATCGACGATCTCGTCCGATGGCTCGGCGGAGATCACGCACTGGCGCTTGAAGTACTCCGACGGTTTCAGGCGCAGCTGCGGGAAGAATTTCCCCCAGGTGTCGAAGTGCGAGTCGAGCCGTTCGAGCCAGTACGGTAACCAGCCCGAGCCCGATTCGAGGAACGCGAAGCGCAAACTCGGATGGCGATCCATCACGCCGGTCATGATCAAGCCCGCGCACGCGGCCATCTGTTCGAACGGATGCGACAGCACGTGCAGCAAGGCGGGATTCTCGAAACGATCGCGCCCGAGCGTCGGCAACGAATCGGACAGGCCTTCGTGCACCGCGATCGGCACCCCGAGCGCCGCGGCGCATTCCCAGAAGCGGTCGTACGCCGGGTGATGGATCGGACGCCCGGCGTGCGGATTGGGGCGAAAGAAGGCGCCGCGGAATCCGAGCTGCTCGGTTGCGCGCGTCAACTCGCGAATCGACTCATCGATATCGTGCAAGGGCAGCAGCGCAACGCCGACCAATCGACCCGGAGCGGCGCGACAGTAGTCGGCCAGCCAATTGTTGTACGCGCGGCACAGCGCGGCCATCAGGGGTACATCGCTCAGCTCGGGCAAGTAGAACCCAATCGACGGATACAGCACGGCGATGTCGATGCCCTCGCTGTCCATGTCGCGCAGGCGCGCCTGCGGATCCCAGCCGCCCGCTTGAAAGGTCTTGCCTTCCAGTTTGTACTCGGGCCCGAAGGTCAGCAGCATCGCGTGCCGCATGATGATGCGGTCGTCGATCATCTGGCAGGGATGGCCATGCTCATCGAGGGCGGGACGCGGCGCGCGCGCTCGGTAGGCCGGCTCGACGTACTCGGCCCACATCGAACTGGGTTCGACGATGTGACCGTCGGCGTCAATGACGAAGGGGCGGTTGGGAGTAGTCATAGGAAATCCCTTCCCGTGATGCTCACTCGCCACTCATCAAGCCGATGTTGTGCGTCGCCATCGCGCCGCCGTCGACGATGAACGTTTGTCCGGTGATGAACGACGCCTCGTCCGAGGCGAGGAAGACCACCATGTTCGCGACTTCCTCGGGCTGGCCGAGTCGACGCAATGGGTTGGCGTTGATCATTCGATCGCGCGCACCCTCGACGGCGTTCGCAAACATGAGCGTCGGCGGAGTGGCGATGGCACCCGGCAGAATGCAATTCGCGCGGATGTTGTGCTTCGCATATTCGACTGCGACCGACCGCGTCAGACTGATGATGCCAGCCTTGGCGGCCGCGTATGCGCCGAGGCCGTGCTCGACCGAAACAGCCACCCCCGACGACATGTTCACGAACACGCCGCCGCCCTGCTCGATCATCACCGGCAGCGCAAACTTGGTGGTGAGGAAGTAGCCGGTCAAGTTGATGGCGATGGTGCGGTTCCACGCCTCGATGCTGAGGTCGGCGATGAAGCCCATGTCGCCGCTGGTGGCGTTGTTGTGTACCACGTCGAGCCGTCCGAAGGTTTTGACGGTGTGCTGAATCAGGGCCTCGACCTCCTTCGGTTGCGCGATGTCAGCGTGCGCGACTGACACCTCACCCGCGAGCGAAGCCTCACAATGGATCTCGCGCGCAACCCGTTGCGCGCCTTCGTCGTTGATGTCGGCGATCACCACGCGCGCGCCTTCAGCCACGCACCGCTTCGCCGTCGCCTCGCCGATGCCCGAGCCGCCGCCGGTGATGAGGACTACCTTTCCTGCCAAGCGCGCTGCCATTTGCCTCCCTCCGCGGTTTGCGTGGTCACACCACTGTTTGGCGGACTGCTGATGGCCAATGGCTGATGGCAAGCAATCCACCCGGATGAACTTTCCGGCCATTCGCCATCTGCCATTCGCCATCCGCCACGCGGGCCATCAGCCATCAGCCATCAGCCGTTCCAGCCTCTTCACGTCGAGCACCGTGATCGCCTGCCGCGCGTAGGAGATGAATCCCTCCGCCATCAGCGCCGCCATCCCCTTGCTCACGCGCTCGCGCGACGCGCCCACCATCTCGGCGAGGTTGACGTGCGTGATCGGGAGTTGCACGCGGACGCCGTTGGATTCAGGCATGCCGAAGCTGGCGGCAAGATCGAGGATCGTCAGCGCCAAGCGGCCACGCAGATCGAGCGCCACGCAGTGCACCAAGCGCATCGCGAAGCGCGCTTGCCGTTCGAGCACACGGTTGAAGAAGCGCAGCACCATCGCCGGCGCCAAGCCGCCGATGAGCCGTTCGAATTCGCGCCGCGGCACGACCGCCAGCGTCGCCGTCGTGAAGGCGTTGGCGGCGCTCAGGCGCGGGCGCTCGGTCTCGACGATCGGAAAGCCGAACATCGCGCCGGGTTGATAGAAGGCACACAGAATCTGCGTGCCGTGCGGCAAGCCGATCGACACGCTCACCGCGCCGCTCAGCACGACGAAGATGCTGCCCCGATGCGTGCCTTGTGGGTAGACCGAGGTTCCGCGCGCGAAGTAGCGGATGGTCGCCGCGCTCAGCAGCGCATCGACCGTGGTGCGGTCGAGGCCGGATTCGGTGGCGATGCGGGCGCGGACCTTCGGATCCCCCGCGGTTCCCAATGGGTGTGACATACGTCACCGACGGTAGCTTGCCGTTCCCGTACTCGAAGCGCATAAACATCGCAACCCGACTCGCAACCAAGGAGGTTCTGCCCATGAGTTCGTATCAATTGATCTCTGCCGATTCCCACATCGTCGAAGCCCCCGACCTGTGGGAGAAGTGGCTCACCAAAGAATTCCTGTCGCGCGCGCCCAAGCTGGTGAAAGACGCCGAAGGCGGCGACGCGTGGCAGTACCGCCCCGGCACGCCGCCGGTGCCGCTCGGTCTCGTAACCACGTATCCCGGCCGCACCTATGACGCCTTCAAGTGGACCGGCGCAAAGTACGACAAGATCAACCAAGGCGCATTCAAGGGTGCCGTGCGCCTCAAGGAGCAGGATACCGACGGCGTGAATGCGGAAGTGCTCTACCCGTCGCAGCGCACCATGCGCCACTTCATGCTCGACGACGACAACGAGTTTCACAAGGCCGGCATCCAGGCCTACAACAACTGGATGGCGAAGGAGTACATGGCGCCGGATCCGAAGCGGCTGATCGGCCTGGCGCAGATGCCCAACATCGGCGTGGAAGCGATGATCGCCGAGATGCGGCGCGCCAAGCAAATGGGCATGCGCGGCGTCATCCTCTCGAGCTGGCCGAGCGGCGCGACCTCGCTGTCGGTCGAGGACAACGCATTCTGGGAAGAGTGCCAGCAGCTCGACATGCCGGTCAGCATCCACCTCGGCGTGGCGTCGAAGCAGGCCGCCAATGCCGCGCAGCAGAAGATCACCACCGGTATCTCGGAATCGACCGGCATGCTCACCAGCGGACAAAAGACCGTCGTCGGCTACTCCTGCGCCGGGTTAGACAACATGCCGATCATCATCGCCGAGACCATTTTGTCGGGTCTGTTCGACAAGTTCCCCAAGCTCAAGCTCATCTCGGTTGAAGCCGGCGCCGGCTGGGTGCCCTACTTCCTCGAACAGATGGACGACCGCTACTGGCGCAACCGCGGCTGGGCGCAGGTCGATCTGGAAATGCTGCCGAGCGAGTACTTCCATCGCAACTGGTCGCTGACCTTCGTGCGTGACTTCTACGGCGTACGGAATCGCCACGCGGTTGGCATCAACAGCATGATGTGGTCGACCGACTATCCCCACCACATCTGCGACTGGCCGTACTCGAAGCGCATCGCCAACGAGATGTTCGACGGTGTGCCCGCGGACGAGCGCTACCAAATCTGCGCCGGCAACGCGGTGAAGCTGTACAAGCTGGCGTAACCCAGGCGAGTACGCCATCGTCTGTAGGTGCGGGTGGTTATGACACGAAGGCCCTCGATACGATCGCTTCGCGATCTACTCGGGCAAACGGATTTTGAGAGTCCGTCGAAAAGAATAACCGTTTTCCCGAGTAGCAGCCCCGAGTAGAAGCCGAAGGCTTCGTATCGAGGGACTGCGTATCGAGGGGGCGCACCACCGTGCGCTCTGCTTCTCTTCCGCGTCAGCTCAAGCTAGGGTTGACCGCACTCAGGAGTCATCATGGCGGACTTTGAAACCATCCTCTTCGACGTCAGCGACCGCGTCGCCACCATCACGCTCAACCGGCCGGAGCGCAAGAACGCGATGAACCAGCAGCTCAAGGACGAGCTGCGCGAGTGCTGGCGGCGGGTGAAGGCCGATCCGGACATTTGGGTCGCGATCATCACCGGCGCTGGCGATGCGTTCTCCAGCGGCGCCGACGTCGAGTCACTCGCCAGCGGCGGCTTTGTGAAGACTGATCGCTGGCGCGAGTTGGCGATGATCGAAGGCATCGTCGAGTTGCCGACGCCGCGCCGCCAGCGCGTCCACAAACCGGTGATCGCCGCGGTGAATGGGGTGGTCGCCGGCTTCTCACTCGATCTGGTCAGTGAGTCCGATATTCCGATCGCGTCGGAGAAAGCTTCGTTCGTCGATCCACACGTGTCGATCGGCTACGTGTCGTCGCACGAGATGGTGAACATGGCGCGGCGGGTGCCAGTAGCCGTGGCGCTGCGGATGGCGCTGCTCGGCAGTCGCGAACGCATGAGCGCGCAGCGCGCCTACGAAGTCGGTCTGGTGACCGAGGTGGTTCCTCACGACCAGCTGATGGCGCGGGCGCGCGAGCTTGCCGGCATGATACTCACCAACTCGCCGCTGGCAGTGTGGGGCACGAAGATGGCAATCCTACAGGGTCTCGGGTTGCCGATCCCGCAAGCCGAGGAGATCGCGGCGGGCTACCTCGAGATCGTCGAGCAGTCAGAGGATCACAGCGAGGGACCGCGCTCGTTCGTCGAGAAGCGCAAGCCGCGTTGGCAGGCGCGCTGAGGGTTGCCATGGTCGTCGTACTCTTTCGTTCACTGCTCACCGCGGAAGCCGGAGCCGACTACGGCGTGATGGCCGACGAGATGCTCTCGCGCGCGCGCACAATGGCGGGATTCATCGACTTCAAATCCTTCACTGCCGCCGATGGCGAGCACGTGGCGATCATTCACTGGGAATCGCAAGACACGCTACGCGCATGGAGCGATGACCTACGCCATGTGGTGGCGCAGCGGCTGGGACGCGATAAGTGGTACGAGTACTTCCAAGTCGAGGTCGCCGACATCGCCCGCTCCTACCGGTTCGACCGACCGAAGTAGTCATGGCGCGCGCCCGCGCTAACCTGCATGTCAACGCATGGTCGCCAACGCATGCTCGCAATGACAGCTTGGCGCGGGCGCGCAGCCTGAAAACTGCGGCGGCGCACCTTCGATCACGCAAATGCAGGCGCAGGGGTCAGCCGCCCGATCGGTACGCCGGTTGCTGAGTTCGTAGAGAGCGAGAGATCCGCCATGCGAACGCCCAAGTCAGGTTTGGTAGCCGACAGTTCAGACGCTCCCAACGAACTCAACGAGACGCTCGAAGTCGATTCCGGCGGGACGCTATACATTGAGCTCGATCGCGGCGCGGTTGAAGTCACGTCGCACGATGCCCGCGAGGTGCGCATCGAGGCCCGCGCCATCGGCTGGGCGGCATGGAGCTTCGAATTTGATCTGTTGCGTAGCGGCAATGACGTCCGGCTCACAGGTGAAGCGGCGACCTGGACGATGTGGCCCTTCGGCCCACGCGTGCTGGTGCGCGCGTGGGTGCCGCGGGCCTACTCCGTCGACATTCGCACTCGCGGCGGGCGCATCGATCTCGGCAATCTCTCCGGTCGCATCATTGCCGAGACCAGCGGCGGCGCCATCCAGCTCGAAGGAGCGGAAGGCACGGTTGCCCTGCACACCTCCGGCGGATCGATCCGAGTTGTGCAGGTCGAGGGCGACGTGCGCGTCGACACCTCGGGCGGCAAGATCGACGTCGCCGATGTCATCGGTGACGTACAAGCCAACACCAGCGGCGGTTCGATCGCCATCATCCGGGTCACCGGGCAAGTCAGCGCGCGCACCAGCGGCGGCAGTATTCAAGTACGTGAAGCGGGCGAAACCGTCGACGCCACCACCAGCGGTGGAAGCGTGGTCGCCAGTTTCGTCGGCCCGCCGGCGGGCAGCCTCGAAACCTCCGGCGGCAGCATCGACGTGCAATTTCCCGCCAGCGCCGGCGCCAACCTCGACGCCCAGACCCGCGGCGGGCGAGTCGAAGTCGCCCCGCCACTGCAAGTAGCCGGCGATACCGGATCGCGCCACGTCGTCGCCACCATCAACGGCGGCGGTGCCGCCCTGCGCCTGCACACCAGCGGCGGCAGTATCCGCGTGCGCGCCGCCTAACGCGACACCGCACGGTTTTCGATACGATTTTCATTGACAGGCGATTCCCGCTCGGCGTACAGCCTGAGTGTCTGGAATACTGCGCGGGCGGGTCTCCGCCCTGAAAGAGGTACGCTATGAATCGTGTCGTGCAAGCGTGCGTGCTCGTCGTCGTTGTCAGTGTCAGCGGCAACACCTGGGCCGATGGCTCATCCAACGGGCTCAAGGCGGGTGATGTCCTCACGCAAGCCAACGCGAATCTCGCGGACGGCTTGCTGCCGCCGGAGATCCTCAGGCACTATCAAACCGGCGAGTACCTCAACACCACGATAGCGGACTGGCCGAACGGTCTCTTCAAGTTCGACCCCGAGTTCCTCGCCGCCACCGAGACCAACGCCGGGAAATACAAGATCGACGCAAATGGCACCGTAGTCGATGCCGCGACCGGGCAGCAGCCCCCGATGATCCTCGGCTTTCCGTTTCCCAAGATTGATCCGGCCGATCCCACCGCCGGGACGCAGGTATTGTGGAACTACGTGTACGGCGGGTGGTACATCCTCGGCAGCATCCATTCCACCGTCGAGTTGAATTGGGTGAAGCCCAACGGTCTCGATCGCAAGACCACGCAGGACGTCAGCTTCCTCTTCT
>JBGOUW010000477.1:0-3940 GCA_041477755.1 Binatia bacterium | reverse complement strand
GTCCCGAGGCCGAGGATCGCCCCCATCGCGCCGTAGCCGGCGCGGCCGCCGTAGAGATAGATCAGGTACGCTGGCAGGATCGTGGCGGCAAGCAAGCCCACCAAGCCCCACCCTTCGCGAACGGCGATCACTTGGGTGCGCTCGTGATAGTCGTCGCTCATTTCCGCGCCCAGGCTGTAGTAGGGGATCGCGCCGATCGTCCAGATGAAATAGGTCAGCGTGTAAAGCACCAGCAAGTACAGCAACAGTGCGCCCTGGTTCTGCGCGGGATCGGCAACCACCGGCGGCGCGAACAGAAAGTAGAACGCCACGCCCAACGGCAGCGCCGAACCCATGATGTACGGTCGCCGCCGTCCGAATCGCGTCGTGGTGCGATCGGACACGTACCCCATCAGCGGATCCACGAACGCATCGAACAACCGCGCGAACAGCAGCGCCCACGACACCAAGCCCGCCGACAAGCCGACGTAGTCCGTGTAGAAGAACTGCAAGTTGACAGCGACCACCAGCCCGAGCAACGCGAAGGCGAAGTTTCCTGCCCCATAGCCGAGCATCGCGGCCGCTCCCAGATTGGTACGGCGCAGCGAGCGCACGGGTTCGATTGCTGGTTGCGGTAACGCCATCGGGGGCTTCTCATAGCTCAAGCAGGGATGATCAGGCGAGCGCGGGCCGGTCTTCGCTTGAGGGACGGCTCGCTCGTGCTGCCGGTGGTCCCGCTCAAGCTCGCGCATCGCCCTTGGCAAGGGGCGGACAAGCCTGTTACAGTTCAGCTCGATTCGTAGCTCGCGTGTCATCCTACGGGGGAAATTAGGATGCGCTATCGGCCTTTCAGTTGGTTGATCCTCATCTCATCTGTATCTGTGCTTGCGTGGGCGACGACGAGCTACGCTCAGGTCGTCCAAGTGCCCACTTTCGAAGTCGGGACCACAATCGCTGGTTTTGCAACCAACGGCGTCGATGTCGCCGCCGGCACCGACGGCACTCTCCTGTTCGCGTGGGACAACGGCACGAACTACCTTTATCGCGGCGTATATATCAGCGCCCCAACCAGCTCGCTGACTGTGCGCCACTTCTCGGCTCAAGGCGTGCCGTTGGGCAGTGCGGTGCGGGTCGATGCCACTGGCGGTTTGGAGTGGACCATCGCCGTCACGTCGGATACGCGCGGTGGCTATCTCGCCGCCTGGCCGTCCACAAAAGGTGTCGTCGCGTCGCCACCGTACCAGCAATCCTTGCGTGGGCGTCTGCTGGACAGCGCGGGAACCCCCGTCGGGGACGAGTTCCTCATCGATGAGGACCAGTCATCGATGTTAAAGTACTTCCCGGCGATCGCGGGGCTCCCGTCGGGTTCAGTCGCCGTGTGGGCAGGGCGTTGCCTCGGGCGACTCCTCGATAGCGCCGGCGTGCCGCTCGCGGCGAGCTTCAACATTGGGAGCTGCAACTTCGTTGATGTGGCGGCGCTGCCCGATGGAGGCTTTGTCGTGATCCGATCAGTCGACTATCAGGACCCCTCGAGCTGGGTTCAGTTGTTTGCTGCGAATGGCCAACCCCGTACACCGACGATCTTGGTCAGCTCCCAGTTTGTCGCGACCAAAGTCGCCGCGGCGCCGGACGGCAGATTCGCCGTGCTGGGCTCGACCCGGGACGAACGCCAACTCTGGCTCCGCTCCTACGCCAGCGATGGCACACCCGCCGGCGACGCCATCCTGATTCATCAAGTGGACCCCGCCAACCCCGACCAGGCCGGCATCCCGCACGAGATGCTAGACATGAAGTCCGATCTGAACGGCAATCTCTTGGTGGTCTGGATGTATCTGAACCGAGGGCTGAACTCACCGTTGTTCGGGCAGGCGTTCGATATCACCGGCAACCCGTTCGGTCCGCCCGCACAACTCGCCACGCAGTCGGGCATTCGGCTCCGCAGCGCACGCCTTCCCGACGGCCGCTTCGTGAACACGTGGGTCTACTACAACACGATCTATGGCAATGTCGTCTCCATCTGTCCCCTCGATGCGCCGAACTGTAGCGCAGCACCCGGCGCCCCGACCGCAACCGCGACTGTGACCGGGACGCTACCGGCCACGGCAACGCCGACGACCACGCCGACGCCGTTGCCGTGTGGCGACGGGAAACTCGATAGCGGCGAAGAGTGCGACGACGGCAACACCGTCAGCGGCGACGGCTGCGACGCCAACTGTACGGTGAGCCGCTGCGGCAACGGCATTGTCGCGGGCAAAGAACTGTGCGACGACGGCAATCAACTCGATGGCGACGGCTGCGACGCCAACTGCACGCCCACCGCCTGCGGTAATGGGATCGTGACCAAGGGCGAGGAGTGCGACGACGGCAACACGCGCGATGGTGACGGCTGCGACCGCCGGTGTCTACGCGAGATCTGTGGCAACAGCCGTCTCGATGGCCTCGAGCAGTGCGACGACGGCAATACGGTCGATGGCGACGGGTGTGACGCCAACTGCACCACCACACGCTGCGGCAACGGGATCGTCACCAAGGGCGAAGAGTGCGACGACGGCAACACCGTCAGCGGCGACGGCTGCGACTTCCGCTGCTTGCGCGAGCAGTGCGGCAACGGCCGCGCCGAAGGCAGCGAGGAGTGCGACGATGGTAACGCCATCAACGGCGATGGCTGCGACACCAACTGCACGCTGAGCCGCTGCGGCAACCGCATCGTCGCCCCCAACGAAGATTGCGATGATGGCAACACGCTCAGCGGCGACGGCTGCGACCGCCACTGCGTGGCCGAGGTATGCGGCGATGCCCACCTGGCTGACAGCGAAGAGTGCGACGACGGTAACGCCATCAACGGCGACGGCTGCGACGCCAACTGCACGCGCTCGCGCTGCGGCAATGGAGCCGTGAGTCCGACTGAGGAGTGCGACGACGGCAACACCGTCAGCGGCGATGGCTGCGATCGCAATTGTCTGGTGGAGCAGTGCGGCAACGCGCGGATCGAAGGCAACGAGGAGTGCGACGACGGCAATACGATCGACGGGGATCTGTGTCGCAGCAATTGCCGGCGCGCTCCGATTCACGACTCGGTGGTGCTCCCAGTGCCGCCGATCGCCCTCGCGCTGACGGCGGGGCACGATACGGTCACGCGGGTGGTGACGCTGCAGGTCAAGAACGCCGACATCCTGCCCGCGCTGGAACGACCGGGACACCTGATTCAAGTGATCGCTAGTGACGGTACTTGTCCAACCGGTACCATCGTCGGGTTGCCCGATCTTGTCAGTGGGACCGCGGGGGATCAGGATACTGCGCTGGTGCGAGGTGGCCTCGGCAAGCCCGCGCGGGTGCATCTGCAAGTGACGCGCGCGGGGTTCCCCAACGCGACCCGGAAGATCCCGCAACGCTGCACCCTGACGTTCACGGCGCGCACGCTGCTCGACGGGGTCTTCGATCCGACCGCGGCCAACAACACGGTGGAGGTGGAGCTGAACGTGACCGCCGTCGGTCCAACGCCCCAGACCGCGCTGCCGGCGTTCGTGCTCAAGAGTGTGCGGCCAGTGAGCCTGTCGATTGTCCGCGGCAGCGCCCAGGTGGCGCACAGCGTGCCGCTGATGCTAAGCGCGGCGGAACGGCTTTCGGCGATCGACGATCCCGGTCGCACGATTACGCTGAGCGCGAGCGATGGAACGTGTCCGCCGGGGACGGTCGGGTCGGTACGGTTCACGGTCCAAGGGCGCGACGTCCAGAACGCCGTGCCGCTCAAGGGTGGGCGCACCGTCTCCGGATCCCTGGGGCTGACCGTGAGCAGCGCGGCCATCACGACCGCGAGCGGCGCGGCACCGGCCCGCTGCACCGTGGTGGTCACCGCAACGGCGGCCGGCACCGACACCGGAACCCATCACACCACGACCCTCACCCTCGAAGTGAGCGACCATAACGACTTCTGAGACAACACTACGTATTGGCCAGCCAT
>JBGOUW010000205.1:0-8202 GCA_041477755.1 Binatia bacterium | reverse complement strand
GCGAGCGTGGCCGGCCCCTCGGGCGAGAGGAACCGCCCCCGCCACCACAACGACACGGCGCCCGACGCGATCGCGACCCCGGTGAGCGCATAGCGCCAGCTGTCGCCCGCACTCGCGGCGTCGTCCGGCGCGCCGGCGAGCACCAGACACACGCCGGCGTAACTCCCGACCGCGACGAACATGCCCACCCAAATCACGCCGAGGAGATTTTTCATGCGCGCGACCTGCACAGTCATCGCCATCGTGTCACCCGCCTCGGGCTTTGCACACCAATGGAGCAACCTCCCCACTTGTCATTCCGGCGAAAGCCGGAATCCAGGCTCAAGCCCCACGCCCCTGCCTGGATACCGGCTTTCGCCGGTATGACGGACCCACCATTGGCAGCTAGTGTGCGGAGCCTCCGCATCATGTCACGCGCATCATCGGGTTACCCACGCACCAGACCGACCACGTGCGCCAGCTCGGGGAGGATCAACTTGGTCATCGCCAACTCGACTGCGGCGGTTGAGCCCGGCAGCGAGAAGATCACGCGGCGCCCGGCGACGCCGGCGGTGGCACGACTCAGCATCGCCGACGCCCCGATCTGTTCGTAGCTCAGCATGCGGAACAGCTCGCCAAAGCCGGTGATCTCCTTTTCCAGCACCCGCGCGATGGCTTCGTACGTGGTGTCGCGGTGCGCCAGGCCGGTGCCACCGTTGAGGATCAGCACTTCAACCGACGCCGGCGCTGCGTGAATCGCTGCGGTAATCTGATCCGGCTCGTCCTTCAGAATGCGATACAGCTCGATGCGGTGACCTTGGGTTTCCAACAGCGTGCGAATCGTCCGGCCGCTGGTGTCGGTGTCGGGCGTCCGGGTGTCGCTCACGGTGATGATGCCGCAGCCGACTTGCGTCGCCCCGTGCGCACGGTGGGCCGAGTCCGAAGACTGGACGCTCATGGGCCGCAGCATACCAGTGCAAACCGGGTTGGGGAATGCACCAGGCACGCAGGACACTCTCCGCGGGGTTTACGCCGCCGCGCAAAGACGTTACCGTTTAACAGCCTGTTGAAAAACGTGAAGCACCATCATGAGAGACACCGAGCGCCAAAGGCCTCCTCTCCCGCAACACTCGTGGGAGAGGAATGAGGTGAGGGAACCGATTCTTCATTCGGCGTTGCGGCACAAGGCCGAACGGGCCTCCCTGCTCGCGATGGAAACCCTCACCCGCACCCTCTCTCGCCAGCAATGCGGGCGAGGGGTTCTTTGCGTGCGATGCTGAGCAGGCCTTTTCAACGGACGGTTTGGGGACTCATGACAGAAGCGGTGAAGCGCGTCGATCAGCAGCGGCACGAACTCAAGGCCCTGCGCTACCTCCTCGATAGCCTTCCCGACTGCCGAACGAGCGTGCGGCCCTTCCCAAGCCGAGACGACTTTCAGATCCTCGACTGCCAGCAGATCTACGATGCGATGATGCGCGCCATTACGCAGGCAGACGCCATCGCGGCGATTCGCGCGCTCGACCTCGAGAGCACCGAGATCGAGTCGTTCCTCAGTCTCGGCGGCAAGCACTACTACACCTACCCCGCACTGGTGGTGGAGCGCGGCAAGCAGTTTCGCAATCGCGCGTTGGAGATCGTCGATTGAAGTCCTGACTATTGTCACCCTTGCGCAGATGCGCAGGCGCGGGGTTTGTGGTCTAAGGCGGGCATGCGGAGACCGATTGTCGTCACGATTCTGCTGATCGTCGTCGCCGGCGCGACGTTGGGGTGGTGGCGCTGGCAAACGGTGCGCGACGGCAACCACAAGGCGATCCGGGGTACCGGGATCATCGAGGTCACGCAGGTGGACGTCGCGTTTGAAGTCCCGGGGCGCATGATCGAGCGCTCCGCCAACGAAGGCGTGATGCTCGACAAGGGCGAGCCGGTCGCGCGCCTCGACGATCGCGAGTATCGGCTGCACGTCGAGCGCGCCACGGCGGCCAAGGCGGCGGCCGACGCGCACTACCGCATGTTGGTGAAGGGTTCGCGCGCGCAGGACATTGATCAAGCGTTGGCCGCGCTCGAATCCGCTGAGAGCAGCTTGCTGCTGCAGCAGCGCGAGCAGAAGCGGTTGGCAAAGCTGGCGACCGACGGCGTGGTTTCACAGGGCGAGTTCGACCGCATCAACTCCGCCCTCGACACCGCCCAAGCGGCACGCGATCGCGCCCGCGCGCAGCTCAACATGCTGCGCGAAGGGTTTCGCCTCGAAGAGATCGAACAAGCCCGCGCGCAATTGCAGCAAGCCGCCAAGGAATTGGAACTGGCCGAGTTGAACCTCGCGCGCTGTCAGCTCTACTCGCCGGCCGCCGGCCGCGTGCTCAGCAAGAGCCGCGAAGCGGGTGAAATGGTCCAGCCCGGCACGCCCGTGGTCACCCTCGGCGATCTCAGCCGGCCGTGGCTGAACGTCTACGTCGGCGAACGCGATCTCGGCAAAGTGTGGCTGGGGATGAAGGCGCGCGTGACGGTCGATTCGTTTCCGCACGATCCGTTTCCCGGCAAGGTGACCTTCATCTCCGAGCGCGCCGAGTTCACGCCGAAAAACATCCAAACTCCCGACGAGCGCGTCAAGCTGGTTTACCGCGTGAAGGTCGACGTGGAAACGCGCGACCAAGCGCTCAAACCCGGCATGCCCGCCGACGCCGAGCTGCCGCTGGAGCAGGACAAAGGATGAAGGAAGAAGCCAGAAGTCAGAATGCGAAATTCGCAGCGATATGGTTCTCCAATCTCCTGGCTCCCGACTCCTGACTCCCGGATTCTGACTTCTGGATTCTGACTCCTGAATTCTTCCGCATGTCCCCCGCCATTCAAGCCGAGCACCTCGCCAAACGGTACGGCACAGTTGAGTCGCTGCGCGACGTCAGTCTCGACGTGCAGCCGGGAGAGTTGTTCGGATTGGTCGGCCCCGACGGTGCGGGGAAGACCACGTTTCTGCGCATCCTCGCCTGCCTCCTGCGACCGAGCGGCGGCCGCGCTACCATCGACGGCTTCGATGTAACCGAACATGCCAGCGAGGTGAAGAGCCGCATCGGCTACATGTCGCAACGCTTCAGTCTGTCCGAGACGCTGAGCGTGGTGGAGAACCTGCTCTACGTGGCGGAGGTCTGGGGCGTGGCGCCGGGCACGCGGCGGCAACGCATCACGCGGCTCCTCGAGTTCAGCCGACTCGGTCCGTTTCAAGATCGCCTGACGCGCAATCTCTCCGGCGGCATGAAGCAGAAACTCAGCCTGGCGGCGTGTCTGATTCACCAACCGCGTATCCTGCTGCTCGACGAGCCGACCATTGGCGTCGACCCGCTGTCGCGGCGCGACTTCTGGTTGATCCTCTACGATCTGCTGCAAGACGGCTCGACGATTCTGCTCTCGACGCCGTACATGGACGAAGCCGAGCGCTGCGGCCGCGTCGCGTTTCTGCTCGACGGCCGCGTCATCGCCTGCGGCGCGCCGCCGCAGCTCAAAGCCGACCTCGGCATCGCCGTGCTCGATCTGCGCTGCGCGCAGCCGCGCGCCGCGCAGCCGGCGCTGCGCCGCATCGAGGGCTTCGCCAACACCGTGTTGTTCGGCGAGCGCATCCACGTCACCATGCCGCGCGCCGGCCTCGATGCCGACGCGGCCGTGCGTCGCGCGCGTGCGGCCGGGATCACCATCAACGAATGGCACGTGCGCGAGCCGTCGCTGGAAGATGTGTTCCTGGCCTATACGCATGCCGCGGCCCTCGATACGGTCGCTCCGCTCACTACTCGGGCAAACGGATATTGAAATGGTGCACAAACATCCGTTTCCCCGTAGAACCGTCAAACGTTTGCACGCCGTCTGTCGGAGAGAACCTTGTGGCTCTTGTATTGGTAGGGCGGGCGTCCCCGCCCGCCAGCGCCGAAGGCGCTCGCTCCGTCCCTCGGCGCCCACGGCGCCGCGCAGGCGGGGACGCCTGCGCCACCAAGGAAACTCAGCGCGGTGCTGTTTCTCGGGAGCAGTCTTGTGCAAAAGTCGAAGGCTGCGTATCGAGGGGTTTTGTGCGCACCGCACCATGGGCCCTTCCGCATGACTCAACTTGCCGTCGATGCGGAAGGCCTCACGCGCGTCTTCGACCGCTTCATCGCCGTCGATCACATCGACCTGCAGGTCGCGGCCGGCACCGTGTTCGGTTTCCTCGGGCCCAACGGTGCCGGCAAGTCGACCACGATCCGGATGCTGTGCGGCATCCTGCGGCCGTCGAGCGGACGCGCCACCGTTGGCGGCTTCGACATCGCGCGGCAGACCGAGCAGGTGAAGAGCCGCATCGGCTACATGTCGCAGAAGTTCTCGCTCTACGAAGACCTCACCGTGCTGGAGAACCTGCAGTTCTTCGCCGGCATCTACAACGTGCGCGGCGCACAGCGCGATGCGCGCATTGAATGGGCGCTCGAAATGGCCGGCCTCAAAGGGCGCGGGACAATGAAGACCGCCGCGTTGGCGGGTGGCTGGCGCCAGCGGCTTGCGCTTGGTTGCGCCATCCTACACGAGCCGCCGATTCTGTTTCTCGACGAGCCCACCTCGGGTGTCGACCCGGCCTCGCGCCGCAACTTCTGGGAGATGATCGGCGAGCTGGCGGATCGCGGCATTACGGTGTTCGTCACGACACACTTCATGGACGAGGCCGAGCACTGCGATCAGCTCGCGCTGATCTACGGCGGCAAACTGGTCGCGGCGGGCAGTCCGTCGGCGTTGAAGACCCAGCATATGTCGCGCGCACTGCTCGAACTGGAGTGCGGCGATCTAATGGCCGCGTACGCCGCGCTCAAGACCGAATCGGCGCTCGCCGGCGTGGCACTGTTCGGCAACGCGCTCCACATCGTCGCCGACAACGAAACCGCGGCCCGCTCCGCCATCACGCGACAGCTACAGCAGCGCGGCGTCGCGCTGCTGCGACTCGAACGCATCGAACCCTCGCTGGAGGACGCCTTCGTGGCGATCATCGAAGCGAGTGAGGGATCTTCTTCTTCTCCCTCTCCCACTGGGAGAGGGTTGGGGTGAGGGCTCATGCAGCGACGTGGGTGTAGTGTGCGCCCAATTCCTCCTCTCCCCGTAGGGGCGACGCATGCGTCGCCCGCGAAAGCGCACCGCGGCGCAGCAAAGACCGGAGGGCGATGCATGCATCGCCCGTGCACCGAGGAAGGCCGCTATCGGCCATGACCACCGAATCTCGCGTTCGCCGCTCGTTCCGCTCGATCCGCGCCATTCTGCGGCGCGAGTTCATCGACATCCGCCGCGATCGCCGCAGCTTGTTCCTCACCTTCCTCTATCCGATCAGCATGCTGATCATGTACGGCTACGGCATCCGCTACGACGTCGACAACGTGCCGCTGACGATCCTCGACTACAGCGAGACGCCGGAGAGCCGCGACCTGAGCCAGCAGATGCTGCGCTCGGGCTACTTCGAAATCGTAAGATACGCCCGCTCCGAACACGACGTGGAGCGCGACCTCACCACCGACGCCGCACGCGCGGCCGTCGTGATCCCGCGCGACTTCGCCGATCACTTGCGCGCCGGCACGCCGACTGCCGTGCAAGTGCTGATCGACGGCTCGGACTCGAACACGGCGACGATCGCCCAAGGCTACGCGCTGGCAATCATCAATCGCTACCTGGCGACGCTCATGCCTGCGCAGGTCGTAAACGCCAGCACGACGGCCAACGCAGCCGCGACAATGTTGGTGGCCCCAATCGAGGTGAAGAGTCGCGTCTGGTACAACCCGGAACTCAAGAGCGTGAACTTCATCGTGCCCGGCGTGATCGCCGTGATCATGATGATCGTCGGCGCCATCCTCACCGCGCTCAGCATCGTGAAGGAAAAGGAGCGCGGCACGATCGAGCAGATTCTCGTCTCGCCGATTCGGCCGCTGGAGATGATGATCGGCAAGATCATTCCGTACGTCTTCATCGCCTTGCTCGACCTCGTGATCATCATCACCGCCGGCTATCTCCTCTTCGAGGTTCCGATCAAGGGCAGCCTGTTCCCCTTGGCGGTGTTTGCCATCTTGTATCTGATTAGCTCCCTGGGTGTCGGCGTGTTTGTCTCGACCATCGCCGACAACATGCAGAACGCGATGCTGGCGGCGATCTTCCTGTCGCTGATGCCGGCAGTGCTGCTCTCTGGCTTCGTCTTCCCGCTGGAGAACATGCCGCTGCCGATCCGGATCTTCAGCTACTTATTTCCGGGGCGCTACTTCGTCACCGCGATCCGCGGCATCTATCTCAAAGGCGTCGGACTCGGCGTGCTGTGGCCGGAGGCGGTGTCCCTCATGGTGTTCGGCGTGAGCATCGTGTGGCTGAGCGCGTCACGCTTCCGCGACACGTTGGAATGATGGACCAAGACCATCCGACGTTCGTGCATCTTCCCTTCCCCCTCTCCCTCTGGGAGAGGGTTGGGGTGAGGGCCACAACGCAGCGCCGGTGCACTTGCTTCCTCTCGCTCGGAGACGGAACTCAAATCGCCTTGGCCTCACTATGATCGCCTCGCTCGCCCGCATCTACCAGATCGTTTGGAAGGAAGTCATCCAGATCCGCCGCGACCGGCGTATGTTCGGACTGGTGTTGCTGATGCCGGTGATGGAGCTGTTCATCTTCGGCTATGTCGTCTCCACCGACATCGACAACATCGACCTGGCGGTGTGCGACTACAGCCACACGGCGGAGAGCCGCGCCTACGTCGAGCAACTCGAGCGTAGCGGCTACTTTCGCGTGCGTGACGACTGCCAGGGCGTCGGCGACGTCAATCGGCTTCTCGACCGCGGCCGCGTGCGCGTGGCCCTCGCCATCCCGCCCGACTTTGCCGAGCGACTCAAGCGCCGCCAGCCGGCCCAGGTGATGGCCGCGGTCGATGGCAGCAACTCGAACACTGCGATGATCGCGTCGTCGTATCTCGAACAGATCACGCTCACGCACGCGGTCGACGTGCAGTTCCCCGGCGGCGGCGGCGACACGCGCATGTTGCGCCATCCGATGGTGGCGGTGGAACCGCGAGTCTGGTTCAACCCCGAGCTGCGCAGCGTGAAGTTCATGGTACCGGGGATCATCTGCGTGCTGCTGATGGAGTCGCTCGTCATCCTCACCGCCATTGCCATCGTCAAGGAGAAAGAGCGCGGCACGATGGAGCAGCTCATCGTCACGCCGATTCGTTCGTACGAACTCATCATCGGCAAGGCGATACCGTTCATCGGCCTGGGCTACCTCAACGTCGGGGTCGTGATCCTCGTCGGCACGTTTTGGTTCGACGTGGCGATCCGCGGCAGTTTGCCACTGCTGCTCGCGCTCAGTGGCCTATTCATTCTCACCTGCCTCGGATTGGGCCTGGTGGTGTCAACGATTTCAAACACGCAGCAGCAGGCCTCGATGGCGGGCCAGTTCGTCATTCTGCCGAGCATGTTCTTCTCCGGCTTCATGTTCCCGATCGCCAGCATGCCGCCGCTGGTGCAGAAGTTCACCTACCTGATTCCGTTGCGCTACTATATCGCGATTTCGCGCGGCATCTTTTTGAAGGGAGCGGGCTGGGCCGAGTTGTGGGATGAAGCCGCGATCCTCGCCGTCTATGGCGTGGTGATCCTCAGCATCGCCAGTGTGTTCTTCCGCAAGCAGATTCGGTGAGGTGGGGAGTCGTGGACGTCTTCAGGAAATCCCGGAGTCAGCAATTGTTCTGCGCACCAGCTTTGCCCGTGATCTCACTCACCAGCTCGATTGCCCGGCGGCGCGGCAGGGTTGCAAGCATCTCGGCGCCTTGGCGACTCACCTCGCCGCCGGTGACCGACAATAGACGTCAGATTGGTCGGCGTGGAGCCGTAGGTGCGTCCAGGTTTTCGGGTCCGCTCTGCGTGAGTCGACTGAATCGATGCGTGGTAGTCGCGATCACGGACTCGTGGACCATGGTTCCGCAGGTCCGCACGTCGCCTTAGGTTCTCAGCACCCACTCAGCGCTCGCTCCACTGCAGTCACAAGTTCATCAACAGTAATGGTCTGGTCGTGATTCAAGTCCCCCGCCGTGCAGGCTGAGATCGGTAGCGTGCCGAGTGCGACACCGACCAACCGGACGAGCTCATCTACAGTGACCTGATGGCTGCTGTCGCAATCTCCGTCGCAGGGAACAGCAGCGAACTCATAGGCGCCGATATCGGTCGAACGAATAGCGTCGCTATCGCCGTCTGCAGGACGAGG
>JBGOUW010000421.1:0-4474 GCA_041477755.1 Binatia bacterium | reverse complement strand
TGCTCGTCAGCATGCATCGAGAGCATCAGCACCTGGGTACCGGGCGTTGCGCTGGTAATCCGACGCGTCGCCTCGATCCCGTTGAGACCCGGTAGGCTCACGTCCATGAGCACGACATCTGGGTGCAACGCCGAGGTCACGGTGACCGCCTCGGCGCCGTCACCGACTTCACCGACGACCTCGATCCCCCGGGTTGATTCGAGGATCTTGCGCAGCCCCCGCCGCACCACGGTGTGGTCGTCGACCAGCAGCACACGCACCTTGTCCATTGCGAGATCCTGTTGCATCCGATCGGACGCAGTCTACGGCTGAGCGGTGGGCTCAACAATACCTTGAACTAGTGAATTCACCCCCCAAGGCAGGGGAGTCGGCCTACTGGACCATGCCCTTGCGCACGGCAAAACGAACGATCTCGGCGGTGTTGTGCAGGTCGAGCTTGTCCATGATGTGCTTGCGATGGCTCTCGACCGTGCTGACCGCCACGCTTAAGACCTGCGCGACCTCCTTGTTGCTCTTGCCTTCGGCGACCAACTGAAGCACCTCCCGCTCGCGGCCCGAAAGCCCGCTCATCTCTTCGTCAGCCGGCGACGCACCGTCCTGCAGATACCCGTTGAGCAATACCTTGGACACCGCAGGACTGAAGTACGATCCGCCGGCGTCGAGCGCCGTCACCGCCTTGAGCAGATCGTTGTCATCCGCGTCCTTGAGCAGGTACCCCTGGGCGCCCGCGCGCAGACTCTGGCGAATGTAGGCATCGTCGGCGTGCATCGACAGGATCAGCACTTTGGTAGCGGGTGCGGCTTTGGCAAGCTGGCGTGTGACCTCTATTCCATTCAGTTCCGGCAAACTGATGTCGATGATCGCCACCCCCGGCTTGAGCCGCTGCACCGCTTCGAGCGCAGCGCGGCCATCGCCAACTTCGCCAACGATCTCGACCGCCGGATCCAACTCGAGGATGCGCCGCAGCCCCTGGCGCACTACCGTATGATCCTCAACCAACAAGACGCGAATCTTCGCCATACTCTTCGTCACTGTCCTCAATGGCCGCTGCGAGCGGAATCGTCAATGCCACGCGAGTGCCCGCCCCTCGCTGTGACTCGACGGTAAACTCGCCGCGATAGGTCGCGACGCGCTCGCGCATCCCAATCACGCCCATGCCGTGATCGACCGGCGGGCGCGCGAGAAATGCGGCGGCATCGAAGCCGACCCCGTCGTCGTGAATCTCCAGGCGCGCCACCGCAGAATCAACCGTGAACCGCACGGTGACGTGTTGCGCGTTGGCATGACGCGCCACGTTGGTGAGCGCCTCCTGCAGGACGCGGTAGAGTGCCACTTCGATCGTCCGCGGCAAGCGGGTCTCCGCCGGCGGAGCTTCCAACGCGATGGCGACCTGCGTTCGCTGACTGAAGCGGGCGATATAGGACTGCACCGCCGGTACCAGCCCGAGGTCGTCGAGCACCGCCGGGCGCAATAACTGCGAGAGATTGCGCACGCTCTGGAGCACGGCGCCGATCTGTTCGCGCGCCTCGTGGACGCGACCGCGCACCGGACTGTCCGGACCCAGTTCGCGCTCGATCAAGCCGAGATCCATTCGCACCGCCGTGAGGGCTTGGCCGAGATCGTCGTGCAGCTCCCGCGCCAGCCGGCGTAACGTCCGCTCGCTCACCTGCATCACAGTCTGCGACAGGCGGCGCAGATGATCTTGGTCGACCAGCGACGCTTGGTACAGGGAATTCTTCTCCTCGACCGTGACCGCCAGCCGCGTCTCTCGTTCTTGCAGGATGCGAAAGAACCGCAGGCCCCCGAGCAGGAGGATGGCAAAGATCAACCCCTCGAAAGCGAGCGTCAAGCGCTGGCGCGCCAGCATCGGCACTTGATCGAGCGCGCCGGTCGGCGCGTAGCCCGCCTGCTCGATTGCGATCAAGCTCAGCGCAATCACGGTCGTCGCGGCCAAGCTTTGGATGCCAATGTCCGCACCGAAGATCAGGCCGTAGCTCGTGATCTTGAGGACAAACGTCGGAACCAGCGGGCTGTATACGCCCCCGGACCAGTACGCCGCCGCCGCCATCGGCAGCAGATTCGCGGCGATGTCAAACCACACCCAACTGGGTGTCAGCGCCTCGCGGCGCTGGCGCCGGAACGAGAGGACGTTGGCCACAGCGTAGGCGGCGAAGGTGAAGTGGACAACCCACGCGGCAACGGTCACCCCGCTGTACAGGTGCAACAGAATCGCCCAACATCCCGCGCCTTCGAGGGCACGCACCAGTAGGACGACTCCGGCCGCGGCGCGCACGCGGCGATGCTGGACTTGCCCCCGCAGAACAATCTGCGTCAGATGTGACCACATGCACGGACTCCCCCGACACCCCGGCGGCGCGCGCCTTATAGACCGAAAGGCAAGTGATTGGAAAGACTCGCGGTCAGACGCCGCCGAGAAAACGACTTCGCGCCGCCTCACTCATCCCGAGGAGCTGCCCCACGCGCGCCGCGACGATCAAGCCGTAGAGGTGGCTGTCGCCGACGATCTCGCGCTGCACTGGCCAATCAGTCCCGTCCAATTGCAATGCCGACCGGCCGCTGCGCTCAACCAGCTGCGCGCGGTCAAAGTAGCATGCCGTGGGCAACTCAGCGGCCAGTGCCGCCAGCGACGGATCATCGCCGCACAGCAGCAACGCGCCGCCGCGACGCGTCACATCGTCGCACAACACCGCGATCTCCGCGCGCAGCAACGCCAAGGCCTGATGATCTTCGCTGAAGCTCGGGCTCACACTGGCGATCACCGCGATGTCCGGCCGCACGACGCGGAGATGCGCCGCCATCTCACCAGCGTGGCGCACGCCGAACTCGACCACCAGCACGTCAAACGGCTTGCGCCCACAGAACGCGGTCCACACCGCGCGGCCGAATCCGCGCACCAGTGACGGCAGGCTACCCGTGTCCATGGTGGTATCCAGAATCGCCAGCGGCAGTCCAACCTCCGTGTTGTACGAGAGCGGATTGGCGCGCACATGCCGCTCGCCACTGAGGGCTTCGACCAGCAGGCGTTTGATCACCGTTTTGCCGCGACTGCCGGCCAGCGCGACAACCCGCGGCCGGCACCGCATCAGGTGCACGCGCGCCAGCAGGCGCAACACCCCGACACCGACGCGACGCCAACCGCGACGACGTCGGATCGCGGTGGCCGTTGGCGCCACCGCGATCCGTGGCGCAGCGGTTGGCAGCCTTCGCCGGCCTTGGAAATACTCAGCGAGCCGTTCGAAGGCCACCTCGATGTCGCGATCGTCGCGCGCATAGCACAGCCGGAGGTGCGCTTCGCCGGTTGGCCCAAACGCCACGCCCGGCACCAGCGCGACATGGGCGCGATCCAGGATGTCGGCCGCCAGCCGGCGTGAATCGCGCGCCAGCGGCACGGTGTCCTTCACCCGTGGGAACACGAAGTATGAGGCGTTAGGTCGCTGGTAGTCGAACACGTCCGCCAGCTGATCGAGGTAGCCGATGACGCGGTCGCGCCGGCGATGAAACTGCGCGCGAAACTCCGCCACGTACGGCGCCGCCAACGTCAGCGCCGCGATCGCCCCGTACTGCGACACCACTGGCGCGCAGGTCACGAGCGTGTCGTGGACCTTGAGAATCTCCGCCACCCGCTCGCGCGCCGCGTGCAAAAAGCCCACCCGCCATCCGGTCATGCCGTACGACTTCGAGAACGACACCACCCGCACCACCCGCGGCCGCGCGCTTAACTCCGCGGCCGGACTGAACGGCAGCGTGTCGCTGTATACGAAATCCTTGTACACCTCGTCGGTCACCACCAGCAGGTTGTGGCGCTCGGCCACGTCGAGCATCCGTAACGTCTGCGCCCGCGAGAAGATGGTGCCCGTCGGGTTGTTGGGGTTGCACAGGAGAATGGCCGTGGTGCGGCGCGTCACGGCTGCCGCAATCGCCTCCGGGTCGATATCGAAGTTGGCATCTTCGTTGAGCGCCACGAAGCGCGGCACGCCACCGGCCAACCGGATTGCCGGGATGTAGGACGCATAGGTGGGCGAGGTCACCAACACTTCATCCCCGGGGTTGATCGAGGCCAGCAACGTCGCTGAGATCGCTTCGATCGCACCACAGGTAATGATGATCTCGGTATCTGGATCGTAGCGCATGCCCTCGTGCAGCAGCGTTTCGGCAATCAACTCACGCAACTCAGGCAGGCCGGGGGTAACCGAGTATTTCGCGCACGCACCCGCGGCGATTTTCTCGGCGACGAATTGTTTGATTGGTTCCGGCGTGTCGAAGCTCGGAATGCCTTGCGCCAGCGAGACGACGTCGGGAATGCGGCTGGCGCGCAGCTCCACCGCCTTGATCGGGGACAGCTCGATCTCCGCCATACGCGCCGCAGGGGCGGCAACGCGCCGAGCGCCGAAGCTCGGCAGGCGCAGCGCCATCAGCGGATCTCCGCGATAGTCAGGTGATCGACGCGATCGAG